>JASFIX010000571.1:0-3423 GCA_050122435.1 Desulfobacterales bacterium | reverse complement strand
GTCCATGATATGGACGCCTTGCTCCACTAGGAAATCACTCATGGGGGGGTAGATTTTATGATCCGAACCGGTAATCTCAAATCCTAGATTTTTCAACATACAGGCCAGCGCGCCCATACCGGTCCCGCATACAGCAATTAAGTGAATTTTGCGTACATCTTCAGGTATCAAATTTAGATTATCAGGCATGGATAATTCTTCCTGTCAAGCGTGAAATGAAAGGGGCCCCCAGGCGGTTTTCAGTTCCTAAAAGGCAGGGTGTCAGGTGTCAGTGTTCAGGTGTCAGGATTGCGAACCCGCTGAAGCAAAGATGGTCAGACTGCGCGTGCCGTCTTCTGGTTGCTGACACCTTACACCTTACACCTTGGTATTGATTATTTTCCTTCCAATATGGTTCTAAGGCTTTGCGACAGATTTTGTAAATTAAACGGTTTCTGGATAAAACCGTCACAGCCACGGTTTAAAATTTCAGAGGCCTGGCCGTTAATGCTATATCCGCTTGACAACAAAACCTTCACACCGGGTTTAATTTTCTTGATTCGATCAAACGTCTCACCACCACCCATTTGGGGCATAATCATATCCAGCACAATGACATCAATTTTTTCCTTATGCTTCTGAAAAACGGTGATGGCTTCTTTTCCGTCCCGCGCAGTAAAAACCCTGTAACCCAGCTTTTTCAACATCCGGGTACCGACGTCAACGATCATGTCCTCATCGTCCACCAGCAGGACAGTCTCTTGCCCCTCCACAAACTGCTCGACAGCTTTTTCTTTAATCGGTACCCCTTTATCCGAGGACGGCAGATAAATCTCAAATCGCGTCCCCTGCCCTTTTTTACTGAAAACGTTAATAAAACCTCCGTGGTTTTTAACGATGCCGTATACCGAAGCCAATCCAAGCCCCGTACCCCGGCCCATCTCTTTGGTCGTAAAAAAAGGGTCAAAAATCCGTTGCTGAACGTCTTCGTCCATTCCGACGCCGGTATCCTCAATGGTCATTCGAATATATTTACCGGCTTTTACGTAATAGGGACTGTACTGATCCATATCAATGGTAACGTTTCCGGTGAGGGTTGTCAGGGTCCCGCCATCGGGCATTGCCTGCAAGGCATTCAAATAAAGATTCATCAACACCTGTTCGATCTGGCCTCGATCAGCCTCAACCTTCCACAGATCCGGCTTTAATTCATTTTTGAAGATAATTTCCTTGTTGGTGCGGCTGAACATAAGATTCTGCTCTTTAAGCAGTTGGTTGAGATTGAGCAGACTGATTTCATATTTGCCCCCTCGGGCAAAACCTAATAGCTGTTTAGTTAGATCCACACCATTTTGAATGTATTGCTCGATCTTATTTAAATTTTTGACATGCGGCGAATCCGGGTCGATATCAAGCAGCGACAGCGAAATATTACCCTGGATACCCATAAGAAGATTGTTAAAATCATGGGCAATACCGCCGGCTAAAGTACCGATGGCTTCCATTTTTTGAGCCTGGCGCAGCTGTCGTTCCAGTCGGACTTCATGAGAAACATCACGCTGGACGCTAACATAATTGGTGATCTCGCCGGCTTTGTTTTTTATAGGAGAAACCGTCGCTTCGGTTTCATATAACGAATGATCGCTGCGCTTATTGACGAGCCTTCCCTGCCAGATTTCTCCTCGCTGCAGGGTGTCGATGATAGAGCTGAAAAAGGTTTTCGATTGCTGCCCGCTGTCCAGCAGGCCAATGTCGCCGCCGATGACTTCATCGCGCGAATACCCGGTTATTTTCTCAAAAGCAGGGTTGACATATTCGATTTTACCTGCCGGATCGGTGACGATAATGGACTCCGCCGCATGTTCAACCGCGGTAACCAGCCGTGCCTGTTCCTCGATGGTCTGTTTGAACCCGGAAACATCAACAGCAAATACGGCCAAACCGCAATCTTCAGCGGCGGGGTTCAAGGGAGATACCTTAAGCTGAATTGCTAAGGTCGAGCCCGACTTTGTTCTGGCCGTTGTTTCAAAACTGACAGACCTTTTTCCATCAAGACACTGTTTGATTGATGATTGCTGCTTTGCCGTCAGATCAAACAGATTTTCAAGAGAGTTTCCTTTTATTTCAGATCGATTAAAGCCGCACAACCGCAACGCAGGGCGGTTGGCATAAACAATCCTAGCGTTGCCGTCAGTGGCGATGGCGAAACCGTCAAAATGATCAAGCATGGAAGCGATCAGGTCAATCTGATCGGCATGCAGGTAGCGCAGTTGATGGGGGTTGGCTTTTTTTTGGGGGATTAATTTGGCCATAGTTTCATTTGGCTCCCTTTCTCCGCTCGGTTCGATTCGGTCTCTGGGTCGGTTTCATCCGACTGTAGCAATGCATTAATCGGTGATGCCTTCATCCCCATACCGACCGACGATGCGCGCAAGGACCATTAATGATTAAGTTATGGCACGGGCGTGCGCCCGTTAAACAAAATCCCCCCTGAGTTGGCCTATCGCATTCATATCATTATGGCAAAAATTTGCATATAAATCAATATATTTGACACTGTTAAGCCATCAATTTAATTCTTTCAACAGTGCCGTTATCCAGTGGCTTGTCCCATTTTACATTTGTCAAATATTCATTGAACATCTGGTTGTGGATACCGACAATTCTGCCGTCTTGATCGATTCTTATTTCAGGGCTGGCCTCCGGCCGCCTAAATTTTATATTCAGGCGGCAACCCAGCAGTAATTCGGCCGATTCTGGAGACGTATTCATAATAACCGCTATTCCGTTGGTGGAAATATCGGAAAGATCACCTTTAAAACCCTTGATGCCGGGTCTATCCACAATTCGAATAAGCGCGTTACCGGACAGGGCATATCGCGGGTGTACCCGGCGCTCGAGTTCCTTCTTATGTAGCAAATCTTTAATGGGTTCCCGTTGGGCGCAAAAGTCCCTCAGTTTATCCGCCAGGCTGGGAGCCCCGGTCCGCCATTTTTGTAAAACCGTTTTTTCCAGATAATTTAATTCGACTGCTGAATGGGTGGAAATGGTGGTGGTACAGGTTGAATTGGCAAAAAAAGTGTCATCGCCGGCAATATCACCAGGACCCAGGGTTTTCAGGAAGATACCGTGTTTATCTTTATGATGAAACATCTTTATCTCACCGGAATTGATGAAATACAAATTCGAATTCATCTCATCCTGCCGAAAAATAATCTGCTCGGTTTCATAGCTGGCCGTTTTCATGCCGTAATACAGGGCGATCGTTTCCTCTTTTGTCAATTTATCATAGAGGTTAGACCAGACATGCCGATGGAGTTGATCGATGGCGGCGATTTTTGCGTTCTCAATGATTTCGGCGGATTTCACAATCTCAGGTAACGCCATGGGATCCACCTCAAAAAGCTTTTCTCGCAATGCGTCTGCTTTAGAAAAATGATTGGC
>JASFIX010000570.1:0-3431 GCA_050122435.1 Desulfobacterales bacterium | reverse complement strand
GTTTGGCATCTGCCCACAGCCCTTCAAGATCAAAAAATTCTCGAACAGGTTCGTAGAAGACGTGGATGACCACATGCCCGTAATCCAGCAATACCCAATGACCCTCGCCGGTTCCTTCTACACTGAGTGGCTTGATTTTATGCTTTTTTAATTTGGCAACAATAGAATCAGCAATCGCATTCACCTGGCGGTTGGACTTTCCGCTGCAAATAATAAATGCATCTGCAATCGATGTGAGGTCCCTTACATCTAAAACAATTAAATTTAACGCTTTTTTTTCCGATGCCGCCTCAATGTATCGGTCCAAAGAAGAAACTGCATCTGTGCTCATTTATAAAGTCCTTTTAATCGAATATAATCAGCTACCTCTGGGGGTAGGAGATTTTCGATGCTTTGCTTTTTTTTTATCATTTCGCGGATGTTCGTCGAGGAAATATCCAGTGCTTTAATGTCGCAAACATAAACGGGCTGCTTTCCCTCCAAGGTATAGCAGGCGCGTTCCGCATCAAATTGACTATCCGATGACAGAGTGGATTTGAGATAGGTGTCTATGATCCGCCATCCCTGTTGGGCGTCGGTATAATTGTGATCGGGGCGTGCTATGACAATAAACGCTATCTCTTCAAGCAAGTCTTGATGGGATTTCCAGGTATGGATCTCAAGGAATGCATCCAGTCCCATGATCAGATATAACCCGGCATCCTTCGTCAGGGTATACTTAAAGTGTTGGATCGTATCAATGGTATAAGAAAGGCCAGGGCGGTTTAATTCAACGTCGGAAACCATTAACCCGGAAAAATCGGCTATGGCCAGATTGATCATTTCCAGACGATCATCTGCATTGGCCACCAGGCCGGGTGTTTTATGGGGAGGCAGTGCGGCGGGAATCAAAATGATCTGGTTCAGATTGAATTGTTTTTTCACTTCTGACGCGGCCCAGAGATGTCCACGATGGATGGGGTTAAACGTGCCGCCGAATAATCCAATGCGCATATTAAATTAGTCTAAACCTCTCAATTTTTGTAAATTCATGCCTGTCCTATCCAAATTAGATTTTAATAACATATAAAATCAAAGTGAATCAAACAGTTGTTTGTAAGGTTAAAATTTATCTCGTTAAATGTTTACTCATTCTAACCTCGATCCAGCAATTCAAGTATTCGAGAGATTAGCCGCTTCATTCCCTTTTTTTTAAGCGCCGAAATTAAAATGACCGGTTCAGCATCCAGCGCGGCTGCAAAGGCATCTGCGGCCTTTTGGGCACCCGGCAAATCCATTTTATTCAGTGCCACGATCTGCGGCTTTTGGGTCAACTGCGGATTAAAAGAGTTTAATTCCCGATTTACGGTTTTAAAATGATCGAGAGGATGTTCCCGATCAATGGTTCCCGCATCAATGAGATGGATCAAAATCCGGGTCCGCTCAATATGCCTTAAAAATTGGGTGCCAAGACCGGCTCCCGCATGGGCGCCTTCAATTAAGCCGGGAATATCGGCAACCACAAAGGGATCGCTCCAACTGGTTTCGACAACACCCAAGGTCGGCGTCAGGGTGGTGAAGGGATAATTGCCGATTTTCGGATTCGCGGAAGAAATCTTGCTGATCAAAGTGGATTTGCCGGCATTGGGCAGTCCAATGATTCCAACATCGGCCAGAAGTTTGAGCTCGAGTTTAAGCCGGCGGTTTTGACCTTCTTCACCGGGTTGAGCGTAGCGGGGGGCCCGATTGGTGGATGTTTTAAAACGGGCATTACCGAGGCCGCCTCTACCGCCACAAACAACGGTATAAGAATCTTCGGCTGCGGTAAAATCTTTTAAAATTTCGTTGGTATCTGCATCTTTGACCAGGGTACCGGGAGGGAGTTCGATGGTCAGGTCTTTACCGTTTTTTCCGGTTTTTTGTTTTCCCTGACCGTGGGCGCCGTTTTTGGCTTTAAACTGGCGCTTTAACTGGAATGGAAAAAGAGTCCGTCGGCGTGATGTACTTTTTAAAATAACATCGCCGCCTTTTCCTCCGTCACCGCCGTCCGGACCACCGCGGGGAACATGCTTTTCACGCCGAAAACTGACGCACCCCCGACCGCCATCACCGGACTCAACGGTGATAATCGCTTCATCAATAAATTTCACTCGGCGTATACGCTAACTCGTTTGCGCGAACGGCCGACCCGCTCATATGCGACAATACCGTCAATTTTGGCGAAAAGGGTATAATCTTTGCCCATCCCGACATTGTCACCGGGATGGATCCGTGTCCCCACCTGGCGTATCAGGATATTGCCGGCTCTTACTTTTTCACCGCCATATCGTTTTACACCGCGCCGTTGCGCATTGCTGTCGCGTCCGTTTTTCGAACTTCCGGCTGCTTTTTTATGAGCCATGGTAACACTCCTAATTAACTAAATTATCAAATTCATCTTTTCTGGGACCAAAAAATTTTGAGCTTGTACAGACGATTGCCTAAAGTGCCTAAAATGAACTAAAGTGCCTAAAATTATTATAAGCATATAAGCATTTTAATCAAAGCTTATTTCAAATCAATTAGTTAGTCGGCCTTTTTCTTTGTTGTGGTCTCGGCTTTTTTTGCCATAGTTTTTTTAACTGGAGCCTTTTTAGCCGCGCTTTTCTTTGCAGTCGTTTTTTTAGCCTCGGTTTTCTTTGTTTTTGCCTTGTCAGTATCGGCCTTTTTGGCCTTGGGTTTAACAGCCTTCTTTGTCTCTTTTTTCTTGGCTTCCGCCTTTGCTTCAGGCTTCTTGGCTGCTTTTTTCTTTTCTGCGGCTTTCGGGGCCTCCGGTTTTTTGGTCTCAACCTTGGCGGCCGCTTCTTTGACCGCCACTTCTTCGGCTGCCGGCTTCTTGGCCTCGGTTTCGGGTTCGGCCTTTTTGCGGGCTTTTACCGCTTTGGCCTTAATACTGTCTATTTTAATTGCGGTATATTGCTGGCGGTGCCCCTGCTTGCGCCGATAGCGTTTGCGACGTTTATACTTAAACACAATAATCTTTTTGGATTTGCCCTGCTCAACAATATGCCCTTCAACCAGGGCATCATCCAGAACGGGCTGACCGATGCTGACCGTATCGCCGTCAGAAATCATCAACACCCGGTCAAACTTAACCGAACTGCCGACATCACCGGGGATTTTTTCAACCTTTAAGGTTTCACCTTCTTCAACTTTATATTGTTTTCCGCCTGAAGTCACTACTGCGTACATCGAATCGGCCTCCTTCGCTATTTCTTCAATTCTAAAACTTTGAGATATTAATCTTTTAGAGAAATTTGTCAAGAAAAAGTTGAATTTTATTTCAAATTGGACATATTATCAAATGGTCATATATTTTATATAACCTCGCTGGTGTACCCGGCGCTGCGCATATCCGCAAGGCAACGGAGGTCGACTTGGATAAAGTTTTTAAGCAAAAATTGATTCATTGG
>JASFIX010000569.1:0-3431 GCA_050122435.1 Desulfobacterales bacterium | reverse complement strand
TTTTGTGATTGAGTCGATGCCGCACGGCTTTTTCCAGTTGTTCCTTACTGGCGCTGCCGTTACCGGTCAGAATTTGTTTGGCCTCTCGAACCGACACCTCGATCGAAGGTACGGCCGCATGAAACCCGGCCAGTTGAATCACTCCGGTCACCTGCCCCAATAAAATTCCCGATTTTGGATATCTTTTTAGAGAATAGACATCCTCAAGCACCATTAAATCGGGTTTTTCATTTTTTAGCAACTGGAGAAGTTTGGAAAAAATCTTTTCGAGACGACTGGGTAAAGAAGTGGTTTTAGAAGTATGAATGCTGCCGAAAGAGTAGCTATCGATGTTTGGCCCCAGCCCGCTAACAATTCCGATACCGGTAGCCGACAGGCCAGGATCTATGCCAATGATCTTAACCATTCCTGCGCCAGACTCATTTTAATGCTTTTAACTTTTCGGCGGCAACCTTGGCTTCATTGGATTTAGGGTATTTGCGACTTAATTCTTCCAGAATCAATTTGGCATTTGCCTTGTCGCCGATATTTGAAAATGCCAGCCCCTGTTTTAGTAACGCCGCCGGAACTTTGTTCCCTTTCGGATATTTTTCAATTACGTTCTGATATTCCAGAATCGCCTTTTCATACCACTTTTCGCGATAATAGATCTCGCCGATCCAGAATTGCGCATTATCCGCATTGTTCGAGGTTGGATAGCGTCTGATAAATTCTTCGAAACCTTTTCTGGCGGCTTCAGAATCGCCCTGGTCAAAGGCTTGCTTGGCGGATCGATAAATTTCATCTTCCGATGACGGTTTTGCTGCAGGGGCACCGGGTGTGACCACGGCCACCGGTTTCTTGCTGGACTCTAAATTAAGGTACTGTTCCATGCGAACAATCCGCTCCGAGTGCTGATCGCTGAGTTCGGCTAAGCGGTCTAACTTTTCTTCTCTTTTTTGCTCCAGCTCTTCTGCTTTTTGTTGCTCCTGTTTCAAGCCATATTCCATTTCTTCAACTCTTCCGCTTAATATGCGAATCTCTTCATTCATTTCTTCAAGCAGCGCCCGCAAGCCGGCAGATTGCTTTCGCAGTTGCTGATTGCGACTCTCAACATCAGATTTAAGCTCTTCCCGATACCGACGTTGCTGAGCATCCCGCATTTCCATCTCGGTAAGGCGGTTGTCAATCGTATTGACATCGGATTGAGTGGCGCATCCCCAAATGCCCAACAGACCAATCCATAGAAGATTGTATATCAGCCATTTTTTCATATTCATTATTGCCGTTCTGATTTTAGGGTTTATCTGTAAAAACACCCGCCGATCAGGCGGGCGTTGACACGACAAACAGCAAGCGCAGGTTTGATCTTGCGCTTGCTGTTTGTCATGAGTGCATCAGATGTTGGCATTATCACCGGACTCTATCTGCTCTGCAGCAGATAAAAGCATATTGTTGGATACCCGTTATGCTAGTTTATGACAAAGTGGCCCCGTCGGTTTTTGGCCCAGCATTCCTCGTTTTGCTGCATACAAAGCGGCCGTTCTTCACCGTAACTGATGGTCGTCAAACGCGATGAAGCGATGCCAAGATCCACCAAGAATGCTTTGGCACTGTCTGCCCGCCGGTCACCCAGTGCGAGGTTGTATTCGTTGGTGCCCCGTTCATCACAATGACCTTCAATGGTTACAGTGACACCAGCGTTTTCTCGCAGCCATGCCGCATGCCGCATCAACGTATCCTGCGCCATTGGTGTCAGCGTCGATTTGTCAAATTCGAAATAAATGTTGTTCTGCGAGATATTCCAGTCTGAAGGTGGCGGCGTTACTGCCGGAGCCGGTTTCTCCTCTGGCGCCGGTGCCGGAGCAGGGGCAGGGGCTTTTGCCTGCGATACCGCCTTCTTTTGGCAGCCAATAGTGAACAGCAACCCAGGAATCACCAGTAACAGCGTTATCACTAACCAAATCTTCTTTTGCATTTTTCTCCTCCTTTCACATTCGAACCTCACTTAATTATTTAGATGGTTCATTGACCACTTGGGATTATTCTGCTTGCCGGCCAGTACCAGTAACCGCCGCTGGTCGGTACCATAAGCAGTCATAACATAAATTCTATCGGTTCCCTCCCGGTTTGAACTAAAGACGATTAAACTGCCATCCGGAGACCAGGAAGGTGATTCATTGTCTCTGGAATCATAGGTTAATTGCACCGGATTTTCGCCATCCAGTCCGATGACAAAAATATTGTGCCCCCCCTGCATTTCGGATGTATAAGCGATTTTATCTCCCCGGGGGGACCAGCTGGGCTGAGTATTCTTACGCCCTTCATATGTCAGTCTTCTGACTTTACCGGAATCTAAATCCTTGATATAAATCTGGGCACTGCCAGCACGGTTGGAAACAAAGGCAATTTTTTTGCCGTCTGGAGACCAAGAAGGCGCGACATCTATTCCGCGACTCTTGGTTAATCTTTTAATAATTTTACCCGAACCAGTCAACAGATAAATTTCTTGATCACCTGAAAACGAGAGCGTTGCTGCCAGCTCAAATTTCCTCGGAGCCCAGGCAGCTGTGATATTAATTCCCTGTTTTGAAATTTTTGATTCCTGACCATTTTGCAAATTGCGGATGTACAGGTCAGGGTTGCCGGCTTTATAAGAAGTAAATGCCATCCATTTGCTGTCGGTTGACCATGCCGGAAAAAGTGTGATGGCATTGTTGACAGTCAGACGCTGGGGATTATATCCATCAAAGGCACAGGTATAGATCTCTTTATTGCCGGAACCGTTAGAGACAAAAGCGATTTTGCTGCCAAAAACGCCTCTGTTGCCCGTCAGGTAATTAATCACATCGCTGCAGAAGCGAAGAATGATGTTTCGTTGATTTGAAACTTTCCCCGAGTACTTCTTGCCAAGAACACGACGGGCTTTAAATGTATCAAAAAGTCGGAGTTCGATAGAAATCGTGTCGTTATTGCGCTCGTAATACCCGGTTACCAGAAGCTCAGAACCAACAACCGTCCAGTTTTGAAAATTTAATTCTGCCAGGGTAACGCCATTTCTTTCAGGGTCAAAAAGAAATGCGCCGCGATCAAGTATTTTAAAATATCCTGTAAAATCAAGCGTATCGGAAAGAAAATCAGCCGCTGCTTCTGAAGACTGTTTTTCCTGGGCAGAGCCGCCCGCGTTTTTAAATAACGGAACGGCTAAAGGGATTTTCCGTAAAAACGGTTTGGTGATATCAATCACATCATATTCGGCCCGACCGGTCGCCGGGCCGAATGTTATTAAAATAACGCCAATAATATAGATGTAAAGTTTTATTCTTCTTCTCATAAATAATCCTTGTTTAGAAAATCGGCCATCGTCTGCAGATAAAATCGGGGATCCTGCCCGATGTTGCATCCCCGGGGAATTTCTCCTCGCAGCCGGATTTGCATCTAGAAGTGGTTTC
>JASFIX010000568.1:0-3432 GCA_050122435.1 Desulfobacterales bacterium | reverse complement strand
GAGTTCATTCGCATCTATTTGCAGGCCGCTCCAGGCCAGAACCATTGCCAATGAGGCCGGCCCGCACTGGTATTCTTCCTGGGGAAAAAACGGCACCGCACTCAATTCATGATAAGGCGGGAGGTTGCCGGAGGCCTGGATCCATTTTTCCGTCGGCGTGGTGGCGCAACCGCTCCAAACGAATATTCCAATGATCCAACCCCCGATAACGATCCACTGCTTTAAATCCTGAGCACGGTGTCGCTTGCTTTTTTTATTATCGGACAAATGAAAAGACGTTTGTATAACCCATGACATCTGTGATGATTAAAATAATGACAATGATACCGACGACAATTAAGAATGTCGTAAAGAAGCCGCCACCGGCGGGCAGTTTTTCGATTTCATCGGCGATTCGCTGGGCTTCGGCATCGGTAAGACTGTCAACGCGGGCCATGGCTTCGAGAGGGTCGATTCCCTGTGCCCTCAGGGCCGCTTGAGCATCTTCACGTGCCAGGATCGTCTTAATGAGGTTGCGGGCTTCCTGACCCTTTACCGTTATGTCCAGAGTTGCTTCGGTTTCGACCATCGCTGCCAGTACCGATTGATACGGTACCGCCACCATAATCATCAAAATGACCAGAAATACGCCTGTGGTTTTCGAACGCTGCCGAATCAATTTCATTCTTTACCTCCTCCAATTTTCCTTATTATGCCATAGATAATCGAATCCCTTGAGTTAAACAAGGAATAGTTAATTTATCCAGTATCTGGGGAGTATTGAAATAAGGAATATTGGAATAATGGGTTTAGCCGATTTGAGATATTTTGCTTATCGGACGGGCAGCGATTGAAAAGCGAGGTTTCACCTGCATTAATCCCCAACATTCCATTTTTCCAGCATTCCATTATTCCCGTTGAATGATACTGTATGGAAAAACGAGGCCTATCAGTAGCAAACTTAATCCATTTTCGTGAGATGGATTTATATTCATCCTATCTTTAAAACATATAATTGTCAATTTTAGAGGCTCCAGAGGATTCCGCAGCCCCGGCCGCATTTACTGCTTCAGCGCGGGACATTGAATTACGGCAAGGCAGTTGATCGCTGACCTTTATGAGAGCAACAGGTTTTCATTGTTGAAATTAATAAACCCCCAAAAAGAAATATTTGCTTTCATTTTGGAGGTTTATCTTTAACCAACAATGGGTTTGCGCTCAATTCGATCGCTAATCATATGATCGCGTTGAGTCTCTTTAACCTTCGCCGCCATATTTAAAGGAGAGGTTCACCAGGGCGCGATATGCGACCACTTTGCCGTCTTCAACTTTAAGATCCAGTTTTTGAATTTCCGCAACCCTTAGATCTCTCAGGCTCTTACCCGCAGTTTCCACTGCATTATTAGCGGCCTCCTCCCAGGAAGTGGGGCTACTTCCTACCAGTCTGATAACTTTGTACACACTTTCGGCCATTTTTTCCTCCTTTCTGCAATTCTTATAATAGGTCAATGGATTGCTTTTTCCGGCAGCCAAACCGATTGCTAAAATTGCCGCCTGGCTGCGCAGATATTTTAACCCCTACGAGCATTTGGGGATCAAATAAAAAGTCTCCAAACGAATGCAAAAATCCGCTGGAGACGTTAACCGCATGATTTGAAATAACCTCTAATCATAAAACCCTCCGGGGAAGACCGATTTTGGGTTAATATTAGAAAAAAATCTGAAACGATGTTGATGCTTGAAGAAAGGAATGGTTTCAGCTCAATTCAAAGGTTTGCTCGAGCACAACACGACCTGCAAATGCCAAAATTAAGGTTCAATCAGAAGTTTGAATTATTTTGTTTTTGGTTTGAGTATGAGGGTAAGGTAAACAATGAAAGGAACAAAGTCAAGCTTGAAAAAAAACCGGGAGTAAGAGCGCTCCTTGGTTCAAACAAAGCATTCAAAGGAGTTGGCAGGTCAAGCCATCTTAACGCCATTTTTTATAGGATGTCTTCAACTGCTGAAAGCGCTCGGCGCCGATAATTTCGCGGACACGGATAATAAACCCCAGGCGTTCATCGGCCAGGTCTGTACGGGCACCTTCGAGCCGGTTGAACTGCTTTCGAACCTTGGCGTCATCGACCGTCTTTTTCCCCAGCATGGTATCGAGCTCAAACTGTTCGCTCTCCACCGCATTTTTCAATTTAATAAGCTTGCGCTGGCTGTCGACCCAGGCCTGATCCAACTGGCGAATCTCTTTCTGGGTCAGATTGAGATTTTTAACGACTTTTTGATTGTACCACCACTTCCCGGAAGGTACGTCCTGCCCGGCGGCCAGGCCAGGCAAGTTGATCATGAGAATCAGCAATATGCCAACCCAGACCTTTTTTAACATAATATTGATCCTTTCTTTGCGAATGCAGAGATTCTGGGATCGTCTTCAGTTGTCGGGATTAGAAAATCAATGAAATCTTCATCCAGGCTCAAATCGGTATCCGCCACAATATCCAGGTAGACCTGCGGCAATGCATTTTCCACCAGTACATTTATCTCCGTCATCAACCTTTCTGCTTCTACCATATTTTGAGCTAAATTTCCAATATGACCTTGCTGTTGACTTCGAATCAAAAACGTAGCCCATACAACCATAATGACAGCCGCAACAGCTGCAGCGCTAAAGGCAAACCTCCGGGTGAAAAAGGGCGATCGCACTTTATCATGCGCCACTGTTATGCGTCTCATCGGTTCCGGGGCATGGCGCTGAGCCATTTGTCCCAGATGGGTCAATTCATTTTCAAGGCGCTCCCTGTGTGATCGGCATCGGGAGCATTCCGCCAGGTGTTGCTGCTGCAGCGTGGACAGATGGGTGTCATCAACCACCGCCCGCAGCAAATCGTCTTCTCCCAGATGGGTTTCGTTAGGGTTATGGATACTCACGTTAGGTCCTCCTGAAGAAATTGACGCAACCCTTTTTCTTTTTTGAATTTGGCCAATGCCCGGTATAAATGGGTTTTTACGGTACTTTCACTTTTCTTCAATGTTTGGGCGATTTCATTAATATTTAAATTGTCCAGAAACCGCAGCATAAATACTTCGCGCTCCATTTTTGATAGCCTCTTTGCAATCCGTCCAATGTGTCGCCAGAAATCCTCTTTTAAAACCTGCTCCAGTGCTTCGGGAGTATCCTGAAAATCGGTTGCCGCAGGTTGAACCTCGGTGCCTTCATCGGATGATTTAAATATGGACCTGACTCTTTTTTTGCGCAGATAGTCATTTACACGGTTTACAGCGATCGTAAACAACCAGCTGCGAAATTTATGCGGCTCCCGGATTCGGGGAATGTTGCGATAGGCCCGAACGAATACATCCTGGGTCAGGTCTTCGGTATCCATTCGAGCGCGTATGCGGTAGTAAATCATCCGGTGTATCTCTCCCTGATAGCGGTCAATCAGTTGTTCAAAGGCCCAGCGG
>JASFIX010000567.1:0-3432 GCA_050122435.1 Desulfobacterales bacterium | reverse complement strand
CGCAGTGAGATTGAATTTCCGCAGGCTTTGCATTTGGTGCTGGTCACGCCCGGTGGAATCTTGCTCGAATCCACATTGTAGACTTTTTTGCATTTCGAACAGATGATTTGCATGGTCGATTTCCTGATTTTATGGAATTTGGATACTTTAGGTACTCGGAAGATTTGCGTGCTGAATTTAGCAGAGTGCTTGTGTTAACCCGTTAGCCGGCTGGTCCGATTGCCCGTTGGTTGGGTAAGATGGTTTTTGTTTTTAAAGGTTACCGGTTAACCGGCTAACGGGCCAACGGGCAAACCTACTAAAATTATCTCATATTATTTTATTGTTCGCAAATTTTTCAACTAACTGTTTGAAAAGTCTGATGATATGAATACAAAAAAGCAGCTCGCCTCGTGGTCATGTTTCCTTCCTTAAATTGCCTTCGAAATAACCGCTTGACAATGATATCAATAATGATACTATATGGCCGTGGCTAAATTTGAAGATATATTGTTGCAGATGAAGCGGAACCCTAAAGGGACTCGATACAATGATTTGTGTAAAGTGTGCGATTATTATTTTGGGAAGGCACGTCAAGCAAGCAGCAGCCATCGGATATATAAGACGCCTTGGCAAGGTGATCCAAGAATAAATATACAGAATTATAAAGGAAAGGCCAAAGCTTACCAGGTAAAACAGGTTCTTATGGCTATAAGAAAATTGGAGGACGATCATGTTTCTTAAAAATGACCGTTATACATATCGAATAACCTGGTCGGAAGATGATAACGAATATGTTGGGTTGTGCGCAGAATTTCCAAGTCTGAGTTGGTTAGCTAAAACGCCAGAAGCGGCTTTGAAAGGAATACGGAAGGTTGTTGCGGATGTTGTTGAAGATATGGTGAATGCTGGTGAAACCATACCCGACCCTATTGCAGGTAAGCATTATAGCGGCAAATTTATGGTGCGGATTCCGCCTGAAGTTCATCGAAAACTCGCTATCCAGGCGGCAGAGTCTGGTGTCAGCTTGAATCGGCTTGCCAGCTCAAAGCTCAGCCAGTGATAAGTCACAATGCATAAACAATCCCCGCACCTGAGTCGGAAACATTAGGTGCCGCTCGGCTTAAAAGGAGGGCCTAGATAATGAAGTTCGGTGATGTTATATATGAATCAAAGGATCGAGTTGCCACGATCACATTGAATCGCCCTGAACGGTTTAACGCCATCAGCGAAACCATGCCGGACGATATCGCCGAGGCCTTTGAACATGTAAATGACGATGATGCGGTTCATGTGGTGGTCCTGACCGGCGCCGGACGTGGTTTCTGTGGTGGTTATGATTTAAAGACCTATGCAGAAAAATCCGGCGAAAACCCCGCTATCCAGGAGATGCCCTGGGATCCCATGATCGACTATAAATTTATGAGCCGCTGTTCGCAGAGCTTTATGTCGATCTGGCGCTGCCATAAACCGGTGATCGCGCGCGTGCATGGTGATGCGGTTGCCGGAGGCAGTGATATTGCCCTGTGCAGCGACATTATCGTTATGAATGAAAAAGCGCGTATTGGTTATCCGCCCGCGCGTGTTTGGGGATGCCCCACCACCGCCATGTGGGTGTATCGATTGGGCGCGGAAAAAGCCAAACAGATGCTGTTTACGGGAGATTTAATATCCGGCAAAAGAGCCGCGGAAATGGGGCTCGTTTTTCAGGCGGTGCCGCTGGAAGAATTGGATGAAGCCGTAAAGCGGCTGACGGACCGCATCAAAGGTGTACCGAAGAATCAGCTCATGATGATGAAATTGATGGTCAACCAGGCTTATGAAAATATGGGTCTGGCAAGTACCCAGACCCTTGCAACCCTTTTCGATGGTATGGCCCGGCACAGCCCGGAAGGGGTTTGGTTTAAAGAACGCGCAGAGGAAGTCGGTTTTAAACAGGCGGTGGCCGAGCGCGACTCGGGCGATCCGATTCCCGGCAGCAAAAAATGAACTCAACGCTTGTGAAAGCCCAAAAGACTTTTCATATCCATGGTTGCTCCGGTCATTAATTTGATAGGAGTCATTACGCTTTAAGATACTGCAATATTGGTGAACTTTAATACTGTCAAATAATCTGCAATTGTTAGAGAAAAACCAATGAGTATCGAAAGTAACCGCGACAATAGCGCTCGGCCGCAGGGCATATCCAGACGCGAGTTTCTCAAACTAACCAGCGCGACAGCGGCCGGTCTGTTGATTGGCTGCAGCCCTACCCAACAGGCTGATGCAACGCTATCTTTGATTAATGGCTCACTGATCGACGGAACCGGCACCAATGCAGTACCGTATGGAGCAATAGTGATTCGGGCAGGTCAAATTATGGCCGCCGGCCCGCGCACACAAGTAGAGGTTCCTGCCAATACGGACGTCATCGACGTTCAGGGGGGAACGATCCTACCCGGCTTTATTAACGCCCATGTCCACGCTGCCTATAGTGCACATATATTAAAAGCGTGGGCAAAGGGCGGAGTGACAACAGTGCGCGATTTGGGTGCCTTTAGGCCATATACACGCGCAAAGTTCCTAACCCGCGACACATTGAATGCTAATCCCAAGTGTGCGCGTCTGTTCGCGGTTGGTTCTTTTATAAACGTAAAGGGTGGCTACCCCATTGCTTACTGGGGGGGGCACGCAGTTACCATCACTTCACCTGAGGAAGCACGGCAGGCAGTGAACAAACTCATCGACGATGGCGCTGACGTGATAAAGACCGCAATGGAGTCGGGTTATGCATTTGGTCAGTCCGGATGGCCGCTGCTTTCACCGGAGGAGGCCGCCGCGCTGGCAGATACTGCGCACGAGCGGGGTAAACCTGTTACTGCGCACGTGACCAGTGCGCGTGATCTGGATCGGGCCTTAGACGCCGGTGTGGACGAAATCGCCCATATGGTTGTCGACGAGCTCCCAGAGCATCTTATATCACGCATGGTCGAGGCTGGTACTCGTTGGGTACCAACGCTTGAGCTATGGCAGCGCGTAAGCCGCATATATCCCATAAGTCATGGAAGCATGGCGATAAAAAATTTAGCATTATTTGTGGAGGCCGGAGGTGAGGTCGTGTTAGGCACGGACTATGCTGGAGCGCCCCAAGTAGATTTTGATTTGGGAATGCCAATTCACGAAATCGAATGGATGCAAGAAGCCGGCATGACACCCATGCAGATCATTGTTGCCGCGACCCGAAACGGCGCCCGCTCATGCAATGCGGAAAGTGAACTGGGAACACTTGAGGCAGGCAAACTGGCCGATGTTCTTGTGGTGGATGGAGGCCCATTGGTAGATGTTCATGCCCTTACCAAGCCGCGTCTGATACTGCGCAAGGGCAAATCAATATATCGCCACTCGAATTTTGTTGACATTACATAATGCTCCTAATACTTGTACTTTAGAAGTGTGAATAACTGAAGCTCAATC
>JASFIX010000566.1:0-3440 GCA_050122435.1 Desulfobacterales bacterium | reverse complement strand
AGCTGGTAAAAGCCTTACATAACAAAGGCATTACGGTTTACAATAACACGCCGCTGTTGGCAAACATCAATGACAATGCGGAAGAAATCCACCGACTGGCGTTCAATTGCAGACAGATCGGCCTTGAATTCCACCATCTATATGTCGCCGGTTTGCCCCTTCAAAAAGAATGGAACCAAAAACATCCCGTCGACATTTCCACTGTCATCGACATTGCGACGCGTGTCCGCAAAGACGGCAGCGGCCGGGAGATACCGCGCTATATTATCCTGACGGAACTGGGCGAAGTTGATTTCGGTCTCTCATCGAAGCTTTCTCAAGAAAACGGGCAGATGTCATTAAAGCTATTGCCTTACGGGTTGGACTATTTTATAGGCATGGACCCAGCTTACGACTGGCCGCCGCAAGTCAGAATCGATACAGACGGCAAACCGATCCTGCCGATTGACGGTCTGGTGGACACCGACGGTTTTTTAATGACCTGAAACCACCTCTGGCGGGATTTAGATATCAATTAGATCGGTAAACAATCCGGCCGTCAAAAATCGTCATTTCGACATGGGCATCGGCGATCTCCATCGGATCCACCTCAAAAATATTCTGGTCTAAAACGATCATGTCGGCCCTTTTTCCGGGTGTCAACGTGCCCATCTTGCTGGATTGCCCGTAAAAATCGGCAGGCACCGTCGTATAACCCCGAACGGCATCTTCCACACTGATTCGCTGTTCGGGATACCACCCACCTTCCGGTGTGCCATCACGCCGTTGGCGGGTGACGGCAGCATGAATCCCCACCAGCGGGCTCGGATCACAGACGGGTGCATCGGAACTGAAAAGCACCGGAATGCCCGCATCGAGCATTTCTTTATAGGCATAGGTCCAACGGCCGCGCTCCCCGACCGATTCGTCGATCATGTTGATATCCAGAATCATGTTATGCGGCTGGACACAGGCGGCCACTTTTATTTTTGCCAGACGTTGGATATCTTCGGAGCGAATCATCTGGGTGTGCTCGATGCGATGGGGCAGCGCCGGCGGTACGAAAGATTTGGTCTTCATCTTGCTGCGCGATTCGACGAGTTCCTCCAGAACAGTAATTATCTCGCGATTGGCCCGATCCCCGATAGCATGAACGATCACGGCTAGCCCAGCCTTTTCCGCAGCTTCAATATTTCGACGCAGCTCGGACATCGAGCCGAGCGGCATGCCTATATCGGCATCCAGGTATGGCTCCAGCATCCAGGCTGTGCGCGCGCCCATGCCGCCGTCCGCAAAGTATTTAACGTGGCCGATGCGCAGGCGGTCATCACCAAGCCCGGTTCGAAGTCCCAAGGCGATGGCCTCCTCCAGGCGCTCGCCGGCAAGACTCACCCAGCACCGCAAATCCAGCTTGCCCTGTTCGTTTAAGAGCTGCCAGGCTTTCAAAGCCGGCGCACCCTCCAGACCGCCCATGAGGCGAACATCGTGAATGGCGGTCAGACCTAACGTGTGTAAATGGGAAATACCGTCCCGCATCGCCGCCACAAGTTCATCGGCGCTTGGCGGGGGGATAACCGATTTGACCAGGTTGGGTGCCAGCTCGCGCAGAATGCCGGTTAGACGCCCGGCTGAGTCTTTTTCAATCACACCGTCTGGAGGATTCGGAGTGGCTTCATCGATTCCGGCCAATTCCAGGGCACGTGAGTTAACCGAAACAAGATGTAGATCACAGCGCCAGAGGGCGACCGGATGAGAGGGGGCAACAGCGTCCAGATGATCCCGGCGCGGCATGGTATGCTCAGGCCAATCGGATTCATTCCAGCCCTGCCCCAGAATCCATTTTTCCGGTGGTAACTGTCCGGCGGTCTGCGCAACCTGATCTAAAAGTTCATCTAAAGCGTTGACCCGCGCCAAATCGAGTTGCTGTCGACCCATGGCCCAATCATAAAAGTGAAAATGAGAATCCATCAACCCTGGAATTGCCAGACGCTCACTGAGGTCGATGCGCTCTGTTTTTGAAGTTGCCAAAGCCCTAATCTCATCATTTTCGCCGATAGCCATAATCCTGTCTTTCCGGACGGCAATCGCCCGGGCAAGAGGTCTTGTCATATCCATCGTGTGGATGTTACCATTCAACAAAATGAGATCGGGTGCAGAGGAGTTCCGGTTCATAACAAAAATCCTTCCTGAAATGGATCCTTCGGATCGATGATGAAATCGTGTACACCGGTGATATAAGCGCTGCCGCGGACTTCCGCAACAACCGCCATTGTATCCCCCAGCCGGGTTTCTTCCACCAGCCGACCCTGGAAGGTTGTGCCGAGCGGGCTGGTGTTTGTGAAGGTTTCGCCGAAGCCAAACTGACCCCGGTGATGAAGCAGGGTCATCTTGGCCGTCGTGCCGGTGCCACATGGCGAGCGATCCATATGGCCTTCGCCCAGAATAACCATGCTCTTTCCCTTACCCTGGGCGTCCGATGATGGATCATAAAATTCCGTTACATCCACCGTTTTGACCTCGGGCCGTGTGGGGTGGCGTACGGTCAATTGTTGATTGGCTTCATGGATGAGCTGCATCCCCAATTCCTTTAAGCGGCTTCTATTTGACGGGGAGAAGTCAAGGCCGATCTGATCGGTTGAAACCATCACAAAGAATCCGCCCACACATACGGTGGCAACCGTCAATTGACCGATCTCGGGAACGGATAGGGTTTCATTATCGCTATGAACAAACGAGGGCACCATCCGGATCGCAACCGATTCGACCTTGCCGTTGTGCATATAGGCCGTCGCTTGCATGGGGCCGGAAGGGGTGTCAACAATAACTTCCAGATCGTCATCGTCAGGATCAATCAACCCGGCCTCGATCATGGTCATTACCGCACCCATGGTGGCATGGCCGCATAGATATGGATAGCGGCGCGCGTCCATGTAAATCAGGCCAAACCGGGCACCGGGAGTTACGGGTTCGGTAACGCAGGCGGCAAACATGTCGCGATGGCCGCGGGGTTCACGTGTCAGCAGCAGGCGAATGTGATCATAGTGCGCCATGAAATATTCGCGTTTGTTCTGCATGGTCTCACCCGGCAGGGGGTCCATTCCTCCCACAATCAGCCTGGCCGGTTCCCCGGCAATGTGCGAATCAATCGTAATGATCCGATCCGGATAGCGCTCACGGAATTCTTTTTCGATCCGATCCTTTATCAGCATGTGCGCCCTCCTTTTTCCCCTTGGTGTCTTAAAAAGCGAATTCACATTCAAATCGGTCAGCAACTTTAAAAAGACAAAACCTGAAAACGGCAGTGTCAGCTTTCAGGTTTCAGCTTGAAAGGTTTGCAGCAGAACGGTCTACCGATTCATTCAAGGGGGATCAAATGGCAGTGGTGTGGCGAGACCTGCACGCTGACCTCCTCGCCGATGTTGTAGATCCGTGTTCTCATCATACTGATGACATGGATTTCA
>JASFIX010000565.1:0-3442 GCA_050122435.1 Desulfobacterales bacterium | reverse complement strand
CGGCAATGAGATCGTTGCTCGGCGGACATAAACACCGGGTTTAAGGTCTTTAAGCTCAACAAACACTTGTATGTCTTTCTGCGGTTGAAGATTGTCGATGATGTTGAGCGGTCCTTTGATTTCAAGTGTGAGGGTGCCGGGTAAAATGTTGAATTCATAGAGCGCATTCTTACCCTGAACCAAAATTGCCGTAAATCGTTTGGTGGCAACTTTTACAGCAAAGTAGATTTCCGCCAGCACAATATTTGATGATGAGCATATTTTAACGCCATCCGCCAGATCAACGGCAATTTCTTTTTTAAAAGATTCTGAGCGAGCGGTGATATCAATCGGTTTTGTGAAAATTTCATCAACTAAACCGACTGCTGTCTCCGGGCCACATATTAACATCGTTGACGGTTTAGCCAGCGTGCCATTAATAAAATAACTGCCGGCCGGTTCACCGGAAACCGCGACTTTGACCGGTACCTGCTTTTTCAGAAAGCGGTCAACTTTTACGATTAAATAGGCCGGATTGACTCGCGTAATTTGGGTCCCGGCTGGCATCGGAATCAAATCAGGATTGACCGCTATAGACTCGCTTCCGACGGCAACACCGGATAGATCCAATTTGTACATAGGTACATTCCGCTTGAGCTCATCTAATACCGATGGCGGTCCCTTTACGCGGAGCTCAATTTCTTTAGGCGCCGGACCAACCAATGTTAATCCGTCCGGGAGCTTATAGAGGTCAACGGGAATGAAAATTTCAATTTCATTCACAATGGAAGGTTGGCCGGGTTTAAGGGAGCAAAATAGCAGCACCAGTAAAATTCCCAATACCCTCAAAGGATAAAAACTCGGCCGCTGGCGATGGTACCGGTGGCTTATCATAAAGTTGCGCCCTCGCGTCGACTTGGTTAATTTTTAAAGTAATCGCTAATCATCTTGGGCAAACCTGACGGCATCCAGAATCCGAATGGTTGCTCTTGTGTTGGCCACATCATGCACCCGCACGATGTGAGCGCCGCATAGAACGGCCGCGGCAACAGCTGCCTGGGTGCCGGTTTCCACAATCGGCAAATCCGGAGCGATATCATCGTTATGCTCATCTTTTAGCAATTTTCGAATAAATGCTTTACGCGAAGGCCCGATAAGAATGGGAACCCCCAAAGCGGCAAAGGCATTCAGGTGCCGGATGAGGAAAAGGTTATGCGATACTGTCTTGCCGAAACCGATTCCCGGATCGACGATCAGCTTAGATTTTGAAATGCCCTGTTCTTGAGCCCGCTCAATGGCATCCTTCAAAAAATCGGTTATGTCGGCGAGAAGATTATCATAGGCCGGTGATTGCTGCATCGTTTTAGGACTCCCCAGCATATGCATGAGCACCACCGGTGTAGCGAATTTGCTGGCCACTTCTCCCATGGCCGGATCAAAACGCAGAGCAGAAACGTCATTGATCATAGAGGCGCCGGCTTCAATCGCTCGTCGGGCAACTGCGGCCTTCATGGTATCAATGGAAATTGGAATGGTCAGCTGATCGGCAAGTTTTTCGACGACCGGAATAACCCGCTCGATTTCTTCTTCGGCGGACACCGGATCGGAAAATGGTCGGGTGGATTCGCCACCGATGTCAAGGATATCGGCTCCGTCTGCTGCCAGTTTTAGCCCCTGCGCCACCGCAGCGTCATGCGCGAAAAATTTTCCGCCGTCGGAAAACGAATCCGGTGTGATGTTGATGACGCCCATAATACAGGTCCGGCGTCCAAGCTCCATGTCATTGCCGGACCATGAAAGCCGATAGATTTTGGGAGAATCCAGCATATCAGGATTGACCGGCAGCAGTTTCAGTTGATTCCGCTTTGGTCTCAAGATCTTCCGGAGTTTTTGAAGGCAGCTTGATACCGGGTCTTAAGGTATGAATCAATTCATCGAGTTCTTTACCCATTACGGTTTCTTTTTCGAGCAAGATTTCTGCCAGCTTATGAAGGATATCCAAATTTTCCTTTAAAACCGATTGCGCGCGCCCATATGAATTTTTAATCAACTTATTGATCTCTTCATCAATTTTTTGAGCCGTCGCTTCGGAGTAATCCCGGTGCTGGGCGATTTCACGTCCCAGAAATACCTGTTCTTCACCCTTGGCATAGGACAGAGGGCCGAGGTCTTCGCTCATGCCCCAGCTTCTAATCATCTGCTGGGCAAGATCCGTCGCCTGTTTGATATCGTTGGCGGCACCGGTGCTGATTCGATTAAAAACGATTTCTTCCGCCACCCGACCGCCGAATGCGACGGCCAGCTCGCTTTCAAGCTGGTCTTTATATTTAAAATCCCGCTCTTCAGGCAGAAACCAGGTAATGCCGGCCGCACGCCCACGGGGGACAATGGTAATCTTATTGACGACATCGGTTTGGGGCAGAAAGCGCGCCACCAGGGCATGCCCGCCTTCATGGTAAGCGGTGACTTTGCGGTCTTCTTCTTTAATCACTTTGGATTTGCGTTCGAGCCCCATATAGACCTTATCTTTGGCATCTTCAAAATCGGCCATACCGATTTTTTCTTTATTTCGTTTGGCCGCCAGCAGGGCCGCCTCATTGACCAGATTTTCAAGATCGGCACCGGAAAAACCGGGCGTGCCCTTTGCCAGGATAACCGGATTCACATCATTGTCGATCGGTGTTTTTTTCATATGTACGCGTAGTATTTTTTCACGACCCCGAATATCCGGCATCGAGACAACCACCTGCCGGTCGAAACGACCGGGACGCAGCAAGGCCGGATCCAGAACATCGGGCCGGTTGGTGGCTGAAATTAAGATAACGCCTTCATTGGATTCAAATCCGTCCATTTCGACCAGGAGCTGATTCAGGGTCTGTTCTCTTTCGTCGTGCCCGCCACCGAGTCCGGCGCCGCGGTGACGGCCGACGGCATCAATTTCGTCAATAAAAATGATACAGGGTGCATTCTTTTTACCCTGGGTAAACAGATCCCTTACCCGGGATGCCCCCACTCCGACGAACATCTCGACAAAATCCGAGCCGCTGATGCTGAAAAAGGGCACACCGGCTTCCCCTGCGATCGCCCGCGCCAGAAGGGTTTTGCCGCATCCCGGAGGCCCTACCAGCAGTACCCCTTTGGGGATTCGGCCCCCCAGACGGGTAAACTTCTTCGGGTCTCTCAGAAACTCAACAATTTCAATCAATTCTTCCTTGGCTTCGTCGATGCCGGCAACATCTTCAAAAGTCACCCGTTCAGATTGATCCGACATCAAACGGGCGCGGCTTTTGCCAAATGAAAGGGCCTTTCCTCCACCCGCCTGCATCTGGCGCATGAAAAAAATCCATACCCCGATAAGCACAATCATCGGAAACCAGGAAACCAGAACCGACATGTACCATGGATTTTCAGACGGTGGTTTGGCGCTGATCACAACCCCTTTGTCTCTGAGGATTTTAATTAG
>JASFIX010000564.1:0-3445 GCA_050122435.1 Desulfobacterales bacterium | reverse complement strand
TCTACAACCTCGGTATGGAAAAGATGCTTGGATATTCGAAAGCAGAGGCGATCCACCAAATGCGGTTCGAGCAATTCTTTCCGGCTAAAGAAAAAGGACGTTTTAAGGAACAGATGGCCGGAGAAAAATATGGCGGTAAGAACCGGCTTTTTCTTTTTGAAAGCATTCTACGCAGCAAATTAGGCCACAACATACCGGTTCAGGTATCTGCTGCCACTTTGTTCGATGCGGGGCGCGAAAACGGGCGGGTCTTTTTTCTCAGAGATCTCAGGGAAATTCGAAAATTAGAAAGAGAAATGGAGGATCAGGCCCGTATCCTGCATCAGGACAAAATGATGTCTCTGGGACGACTGGCTGCCAGTGTGGTGCACGAGATTAACAACCCCTTATCCGGCATCTTAAATTATCTTGGGCTGATGGTGCGCATTTTACGGCAGGGTCCGCTGGCACAAGACCGAATTGAAAAATTCCAACAATATTTAAACCTTGTAGAAACCGAAACCAGAAGGTGTTCTCAGATTGTTTCCGGCTTGCTAAACTTTTCCCGCATGTCGCCACCGAATTTCGAGAAGGTTAAAATCGATGAGCTCTTGCAGCGCAGCATCCTCCTCAGCCGGCACAAGCTAGAGTTGAGCAACATCCGTCTCGAGTCCAGTGTGCAACCCAACATGCCGCCGGTCATTGGAGATTTCAACCAACTGCAGCAATGTGTCATCAATCTCATCTTTAACGCCATCGATGCAATGTCAGACGGAGGGACCTTAAACCTCGATAGCCGCTATGATGCTGACAAAGGCCAAGTGATCGTGACGGTAAAAGACTCGGGGCGTGGAATTTTACCTGAAAATTTACCTCATATTTTCGAACCTTTTTTCACCACCAAGAATGAGGGCTACGGGGTGGGGCTCGGTCTTTCTACAGTTTACGGTATTATGGAACGCCACTACGGGACCGTCAAAGTTGAAAGCCAGCCTGGAGAAGGTGCTGTCTTCATACTCGCGCTGCCGGTCTCAAACGTTTCAGCAAGTTAATGAAACGAATAACCCAAATTAAACGCCAGTTTAAAAATTAAAAAATACAAAAAGGTTATCTTGTAAACATCACTGGAATTGGCAGCCAGAAGGTGATTAATTTACCATTTTAACGAGCGAAATGACGATGGAGATAGTCAACGATAAATCCAGGAATAACATCTCATGTGACGAGTGGCTGCACATCCTGGATGAAATGAGTATCGGTGCTTTCACCGTCAACGTCCATCGGCAGGTATCCGCCATGAACCTAAGTGCGCAGGCACTTATTGGGCTGAAAGATACGGAAGCGACCGGAAAAGACTGTCGGGAAGTATTTGTCGGCGTTCCCTGTCTGGCAAAATGCCCCTTTAAAACACCCGGTGAGCCAAATATAGAAGAGCCCGTCATCCAAATTCGTGATGAAGCTCAAACCACTCACTTCGTTACGCGAATGGCAACCGAAGTTTTCGGTCCCGACCACGAAGTCATCGGATGTATGACCATTCTACAGGATCACTCTCCCATTGCCGACCTTATTGACCGGATTCATTATGAGGAACGCAGTCTAAAAATAATTCTCGATAATCTCAAGGTGGGAATCTTCACGGTAGACAGGAGCGGTCACCTTACCTTTTTTAATACCGAGGCTGAAAAGATTTCCGGCTATAATCGTCGGGAGGTTCTTGGTGAACCGTGTACGATAATATTTGAAGCAGATGATGCCCAGGAAGTGTGCTTGCTAAAAGAGACTATTGTCGATGGTGTTTCCCGCGGCAGTCGTCGCGGGAAAATGACCACCCGAGACGGTGTGACGATACCGATCCAGGCCAATTACATGGCGCTGCGAAATGAAAAAGGAACCGTTGTAGGCGGACTGACGACATTTCATGATCTGACCCTGGTCCTTCAACTCAATCAAGCCATGAAGGATCGTTATACGTTTCATGACATGATCGGCAAATCGCCGAGAATGAAACACATTTTCGAAATGGTCAATGTGGTTGCCGGCACGGATGCCACCATATTAATCGAAGGTGCTACCGGAACCGGAAAGGATCTTTTGGCTAAAGTGGTTCACTCTGCCAGTCAAAGATCCGATAAGCCATTTGTTAAAGTCAACTGTGCTGCGATTCCGGATAACTTACTTGAATCTGAAATGTTTGGTTATGTTAAAGGCGCATTTACCGGAGCTGAAAAAGACAAAACCGGGCGTTTCCAGGAAGCAGACGGCGGTACGATTTTTTTGGATGAAATTAGTGAACTGCCGCTTGCACTGCAAGCAAAGCTTCTCAGGGTTCTGGAAGATAAGGAGTTTTATCGTTTAGGCAGTCGCCACACAATTAAGGTGAATGTGCGCATCGTTTCCGCCTCAAATCGCAATTTAGAAAAACTCGTCGAAAAACGACTATTCAGAGAAGATCTCTACTATCGTTTGAATGTATTTCGAATCGAACTTCCCGAACTGAAAAATCGAACCGTCGACTTGCCTATTTTGATTGGCCATATTTTAAGGCGCCAGTGTGCTGCTAGAGGCATTCGACCACCGGAGGTCTCTGAAAAAGTAATGGAAATCCTGCTGAATTATAAATATCGGGGCAATGTAAGAGAACTCGAAAATATTTTAGAGCACGCATTGATCATTTGCCAGGAAGAAACCCTCCAGTCAAAGCATCTCCCCGAGTATCTTCAAATACACCATGCCGCGCGTAAATTCCCCTCAACACGTCACGTTAAGCCTGATAATTTCGATGATGAGGGCGAGCGCGATACCATCATATCCATGCTTCAGCGATATAACTGGAACCGCACCAAGACTGCAAAGGCGCTGGGCATGGACCGAACCACGTTATGGCGCAAGATCAAAAAATATGGAATTGAAAATTAAACTCAATCTCCATCTCAAGCGCTGGGATTGAATAATGTCGTGATTTGGCCATCATGCAGCGCCACCCTTCTGACAAACCTGACATTCCAGTTTCATTTAAGTCAGGAAGCCTGGTCTAATTAATGCGTTTTGTGGAAATTAATGTTGCAAAATATGTTGCAAAATATGTTGTGCAACACATATAACAAGCTGTTAAATATTGTTATAATTAATACTATCCAAAATATTCGAGCCCTAAAGTGTTGCAAATAACTGCAACAAAAGTCGTGCTGCAACAGCATCGAATTAACCCGCCTTTTTGACTAACCTTTTGTAATCAATATCAATATTTCCCTATCCATCCGTGTGGCACGTTCTATGCTCTACATCCTGCTGAACTGATTTGGAATCTTCCCCGTTTTATCATATCGCCCAGCAAAATCGATAGAGGTCGTTTTGACATCTGAATCTGACAGGAAAAAAATACTCATCGTTGATGATGAATTGGATATGCGAATTTTTCTGTGCAATTTGTTGGGCAACTGCGGTTATGAGCTTATCGATGCAG
>JASFIX010000563.1:0-3446 GCA_050122435.1 Desulfobacterales bacterium | reverse complement strand
GCCGCATAGGACATGATCGGTACCTGATTGAAGTTGTTCTCATCCAGGATGTCCCGGATTTCAGCCACACGGCCATCCATCATATCCGATGGGGCCACCATGTCGGCGCCGGCTTTGGCATGGGAAAGGGCCGTACGGGCCAAAAGATCCAAAGAGGCGTCGTTGTCAATTGTTTGTCCCTCTACCACACCGCAATGGCCATGGTCGGTATACTGGCACAGGCACACGTCTGTGATCACAACCAACTCCGGCAGCTCGTCTTTTAAGGCCCGGGTTGCTTTCTGGACAATGCCGTCATCGGCGTAAGCACGGGTTCCCAGGGCGTCTTTGGCTTCCGGTATCCCGAACAGCATTACGGCTGGAATGCCAAGATCCATAGCGGAAGCGGCTGTTTTTATCAATTGGTCAATTGATAACTGAAAGTGCCCTGGCATGGATGGAATCGGATTTTGTACGTCACTGCCGTTAATCGCAAACAACGGTAAAATAAAATCATTTACAGACAGGTGGGTTTCTCGGATCATGCGGCGGAAGGCCTCATTTTGCCGCAGTCGTCTAGGTCTGTAATCCGGAAATAGCATTCATCCTCCTCTTTATTGAAGTGAGTAAAGTACTTTTAGAATTGAATAAATTTATAACTCACCGCAGAGACGCAGAGGACGCAGAGAGAATTTCTTTATAAAAAACCTCTGCGGACTCTGCGTCTCTGCGGTGAACCACATAAAAATGATCGTTCGAGCCAGAGGCTCTCGACGGGTAGAATTCCTCAATTTTAGTCACTTTAGCTCACTAGGAAATTTCCTCGTCTGTCAAATAACATGCCGGATCCGGCGCCCACAAATCACCGGTGGTGGCCTCAGCGCGGACTCTAAAATTGCCACCACAAATATCCAACCAGCGGCAGTCAGCGCAGCGGCCTTTGACGTGCTTTTTCTTTTCTTTGAGTTTTTCCAGCAGCGGATTGGACAGATCGGCCCAGATTTCGGAAAACGGTCGCTGACGCACATTGCCGAGACTGCAATGACGCCAGAATTGATCCGGATGAACCTCACCGTCCCAGCTGACACAGCCGATACCCCGTCCGGAGTTGTTGCCCTCATTCCACTGCAGCAGTTCCAATACGTCTTTGGCTCGCTGAGGGTCTTCGTTGCGCAGCCTTAAATAAAGGTAGGGGCCATCGGCATGGTTATCGACCGTTAAAACTTCTTTGGGCTTACCGATATCGTGCAGGCGTTTGGTTTCATCGATGATCAGATCGACAGCCGAACGGGTCGCTTCGTGGGTCAGATCTTCTTTAACCAGTTCGGTTCCGCGGCCGGCATAAACCAGGTGGTAGAAGCACACCCGCGGGATGTTCATTTCTTCGATGAGGTTAAAAATGCGAGGGATCTCATCAACATTAAATTTGTTGATCGTAAATCGCAGCCCGACCTTTATTCCGGCATCCTGACAATTTTTTATGCCATCCATCGCAGACTGAAATGCGCCGCTGACACCCCTAAAACGATCGTTGATTTCCTGCATACCATCCAGGCTGATGCCGACGTAAGACAGCCCAATGCGTTTCAGGGTTCGGGCCAGTTTGGCGCTAATCAATGTACCATTGGTTGAAATGACCGCTCGCATTCCCTTATCGACCGCATAACCTGCAAGTTCGGGAAGATCCTTGCGTACCAGCGGTTCACCGCCGGAAAATAAAATTACCGGTGCGCCGTAATCGGCCAGATCATCAATCAATTCCTTGCCTTCGCGGGTGTTTAACTCATTATCGTTGGCCAAGGCTTTGGCATGTGCATAGCAGTGTACGCATTTGAGGTTGCAGCGCTGGGTTGCATTCCAGACCACCACCGGCCGCTTATCTTTAGAAAATTGTAACAGATGCGACGGTAATTTGCCCGAGTGACGCCCGTAACGCAGGGCGTCAGATGGCTCGACGGTTCCACAGTAAAGTTTGGATATTCCGATCATGTTATCTTTGTCTCGCTGCCAATTTGTAGTGCCGAATTCATAAATGGTTCAAGCGTCCAACAGCTCTGTTAAATGAACAGGTTGTGCCCGTTACCCGTTAGCCCGTTAAAGGAATAAAATCGGATATTTTCAATTTTATCGGCTCAACCGGCTCAACCGGCTCAACGGGCTCAACCGGCTAACCGATTACGATTTTATTTTGGGTCTTGGGGTGATTCGGCTCCCAATTCGCTTTGGATCAGCCGGCGGATATAGGTTTCCGGATCCAGCAATGCCTGGCGGTTGATAAAATAGCGGCTGTGCCCGGTCTTTTCACGAGCCAGTTTAAGGCCATGTTCGAAATCCATATTCACCTTTTTAAAGATGTTATCCAGGTGAATGGGGGCTTCGATCAATTGCTCCATGATAAAGTCGATGGCATCTTCTTCCAGAACGATATTAATATCATGATTCTTGAAAAAGTACAGTTCTATCTTCTTGATGTCGTCATAATTGGATTTGATGTGTTTGACCACATTTTCAATATCCATGACATTTCTGGAATAAAATTGGGCCACGATATTCATCCTGGAGGGTGTCATGGTGAGGTTGTATTTTGCGGATAGATGCTTTTTGTTCAGTTCCAGGTACTGCGTTATCCAGTTTCGTTCTTCCTGGGCCAGGTTTTCAAAGACGCCGGCAGTTTTATCGTCATTGGGAGCGGCGGCCAGTTCACGAATAGACTTTTCCGGGTCTTTTATGAGGTCTGTTGTGGCCGGAAATTTCTTAATCGAGGTGGAGGGTAATTGCTTTTCAAATTCAATAAATGTTTTTTCAACTGCGCTGACCAATCCTCTGGCACCGGTGTTCTCAGCAGCTGCCTGATGAGCCAGCATCTGCAGTACCGGGTCTTCAAATTTGATTTCGATGCCGTAAGCGGCAAAATCCAGCTTTTTGCCCAGAATGATGGGGTTGTTGGGATTCTTCAGAATTTTATATAAGTCGTTTTCGGTTAAATTTTCGAATATGGCGCGTACCGGCAGCCGACCGACGAATTCCGATTCAAAGCCGAATTGGATTAAATCTTCAGATTTGACATGCCTGAGAATGTCCATTTGTTCCTGGGAGTCTTTAATTTTGGCGCCGAAACCAATTCCCTGTTTGGTGAGCCGCTTTTGGGTGATCGGCACCAGGTCCGCAAAGGCGCCGCTCATGATAAAAAGGATGTTGGCGGTGTTCAAGGCTTGCTTTTCGCGCTTTCCGGTTTTACGAAATTTTTCGATTTCCTGGATCATGGAGATGGGATCATGGGGTACTTTAAGATCCACTTCGGTTTCTTCCATGGGTTTAAGCAGCGCACGCTGCACGCCGGTGCGCGATACATCGGCGCCAATGATGTTTCGACTGGATGCGATTTTGTCGATTTCATCGATATAGATAATACCGAATTGCGCCAGTTCGATATCATCGTCCGCCTCGCGGACCAGATCCCGCACCAG
>JASFIX010000562.1:0-3447 GCA_050122435.1 Desulfobacterales bacterium | reverse complement strand
GACGACCGCCAGCGCAAGGGCCGGTGCTGAATAGGCGATTTTTTTCGACAAAGCGACCGGATCTGCATGCTGGGTTTTCACGATAAATCCAGGAGGTCTTTTTTTAGAGATTCGCTAATGGGCTTGGACCCCAGCCAGATAGAAAACACGGCGGCCGCAAAATCAGCGCCTTCGATAACACCCTGTGGTTCACCGTTCAAGGCCAGTTCCGTCCCCTTACCGGGAAGGTATGTCAAAGAATACCGGTCGCCAGGCTGCACATCCTGGTAAAGTGAGTTGTGATATTCAATCCGGGGGCGCAGCCGCTCATAGGTCTGTGGATCGACATTCTCAGATATTTTTTTGTTGGTGACACGGCCGAAATCACTGCCCTCGATGGATCTCATATATTCAACTTCCAATCGCTTGGGTACATCTGAAAGCACCATTTTAGAAGCACAATCCTCCGGCAAGTAGAGGGCGCTGACATATACCTTTGCAAATGCCATGACGCGTAACAGACCGGCACCTCTGATTTTCAATACCGTGTCTCCGGCCGCATACTGATCATCAAAGTTAATGCCATTAACTTCTGCCGCTTCGCTCTGGGGCAGGGTGAGAATCATTGCGATCAACACCATGATGGTATAACCGTATCGATAATATTTTGTGGTCATCATGCTATCCTTCCAGTAATACTTGCTCAGTATATGCATGGGGACATTTTAACTGCTGCAGACTTTTCCGGACGATTAAATGATCCTATCTAACCTGCTGTGGAACTTTTTGCAGCTTACTGAGGTCGTAGCCCTGTGATTTGATAAAATCCAAGATCCGGTTGTAGTCATCGTCCGGAATATAAGGTTTTCTGGCCATGACCCAGACATAGTCTCTTTTGGTGCGGCCAATGACGGTCTGGGTATAATCCGCGTTAAGATAGATGATGCGGTATTCTGCTTTAATCGGCCAAAAAAACTGCATCCCCCAAACGGCATTCGATTCCTTATCCTGAATAAACCCCCGGGGTGTATAGGTCTTGAGCGGACCATCAAAACCGCCTTTGTTGAAAGTGAAGGTCGTTTCGATAGTTCCATCCTCAGCCAGACGATAAGATTCAAGGGCGTTATAAGCATCTTTCTCAATAGCGTGAGGAATATTGGCGATCACATACCAGTCTCCCATGAAACGCTCTATATTGACCGAATCAACCGTTTCGATCGGGGGGCCGGTCGCACAGCCCGTTATTGCAACAAGTAGCACCAAAAAAAGAATTATTTTAAACCGTGTCGCCAAAACTGGCCTAGGAGTTGTGATTGAGTTCGTCATTGGTCTTATCCTGAATATTTGAGGCTCACCTGCTGGCGAGCATCTGTTCATTTTCAAGCTGCGATTTACAGCTGATACAATAGCGTGCCATTGGCCTAACTTTTAACCGCTTGATGGGAATATCCTCGTCGCAGCGGTCACAAATCCCGTAATCACCATTTTCAATATCCTGCAGTGCTTGCTCGATCTCTTTGATGACCCTGTTGTTCCTGCTGCATAGATGATGGGAAAAATTACGCTCAGTGGTATAAGTTGCCCGGTCGACCGGATCCGCCAGATTCTCGTCGGGCGCCTTAAGATCGTCGAGATTACAATCAGAGCCAGCCATTAATTCTTGAAGCTGTGCAGCGAGCTTACGCTTAAAATATTGGAGATTTTTTTTATTCATTTATTTCAATATCCTTCATTAAGCGCCCCTACAAACGTGAAGTGCTTTATTGGGTTCGCCTATCAACCATTGTTTAAATGGATTGATTAAAAAAAAAGAATAATCACCATTTTAAGTCAATCAAGTGCGATTATAAAATCTGATTAAAATATTTAACATCTTGATATTTTCTTAAAATCGACCCTGTGAAAATGATATAGCGTGTTGGAAGCTTATCGATTCTTTAACGCTTTGCAACAATTCTTAATTAAAAACTAATGAGATCAAACCTCGGAATGCACCTCGTGTTTGACAGTATATTTGCCATGGTGGGTTCCTCCGTATGTATTTTAGAAGAGTTGATTGTTTGTTCATTGGTTTAAATCTCTAACCAACGTTATAGAGAAGGTCCACCTCCCTTTTGCGATTTGCCTGCAATTTCGGAAGACGGCTTTCAATCTCACCCCGCATGGGTTCATATTGATCCGGTAGCTGAAGTTCATTCCCCAAATCATCATGCGGTTCATCCACGGCAAAACCCGGCGGATCGGTTGCGATCTCAAACAGAACGCCGCCCGGCTCATTAAAGTATATCGATTTGAAATACTTTCGATCTCGAATTGATGTCACGGAAAAACCATCATCCTTTAATGATTTTTGCCAGTATTTTTGCTCATCGTCGTTCGGTGTTCGAAAAGCAATATGATGCACGGTTCCACCCCCCTGCCGTCCATTTTGCGCTTTTGGGTCGACGACAACATCATAAAAGTTTTCGAGCGTATCATCACGCGTCATTTTGAAACGATAGCGATTGTCTTCCTTATTGAGGAGCTTCATACCCATCAGATTCACCAACAATGATTGGGTTTCTTCTAATGATCTCAGCAATGCGGTTGCAGAATGAAATCCCACGATGCGGCGAACAGCTGACTTTGAATTTCTACGCTGGTTTAAATTTTTTAAATTTGAATGCCCTGTCGGCGTTTCGATCAATTCCAGGGAAAGTCCGTGGGGATCATCAAATTGAATTAAACGATCACCGAACCGCTGGCCTTCTATTGTTTCAATTCCGTGGGCGTTAAGCCGCTTGCGCCAATAATCAACAGAACCCATTGGGATTGAGAATGCGATAGATGTCACCATGCCGGCGCCAGCTTTACCGCGCGGCAAGCTTTCCCATGGGAAAAAAGTTATAATTGTCCCCGGGGTGCCTGCCGAATCCCCGTAATACAGGTGATAGGTATAGGGATCATCAAAATTAACCGTCTTTTTCACTAATCGCAGGTCTAAAACATTTTCATAAAAAGCCAAATTTTCAGAGGCCGAAGATGCAATGGCGGTTATATGGTGAATTCCATTTATATGGGTATTGTTATTCATTTTAAACTCCTATTTAAATATCTTTATATCAAGATATATAAGTTTTTTGTGTTGTCCGATTCCAGCGATTCGGCAAACAAACCGAATTTTCAGGAGTCGGACAAGTTCTTTGCGCTCGCTGTCAGAGGTATTGATGAATCTATTTCATCTTACGCGATACGCCGAAAAATTGTTCCGGCTCTTTTTCGCGTCCGTTGACCACAACGTATTCAAGTTCCTCAGCTAAGGGGGAGCCCATCGCAAGCAGCTTTTCATGATCCTTGAGCGCAAGCGATTTATCTCCCATCTGCACATACAGAACGCCGCGATACATATACGGTTCTGGCAAATCCGGATTTAGCTCGATCGACCGATTATAATGCATCAAGGCCTCGTCGAAATGATCGGCTCCCTGC
>JASFIX010000561.1:0-3454 GCA_050122435.1 Desulfobacterales bacterium | reverse complement strand
CGTCTTCGATCCGTCAAAACCCGAGCGTCGGGTGAGTTACGGGGAGCTCACCAAAGGCAATATCATCGAAAAGCAATTAAACGAGGTGCCGCCTTTAAAACCGTCTTCCGAGTTTGAAACCATCGGCAAATCGATTCCGCGGCGGGACGCGCTTGAAAAGGTGACCGGTGCGGCCAAATTTTCAGGAGACATCCGACGCGACGGGATGCTTTATGCCAAAATACTCAGGCCGCCGGCCCATGGGGCCAAATTGCTTCAGGTCGATACCGCTCCGGCCAAAAATATAGACGGTTTAAAGATTGTTGAAGAAGGCGATTTTATCGCCGTTCTTCACCCGTATCCCGATGTAGCCGAACAGGGGCTGGCCAAAATCAATGCCCAGTTCGAACGGCCCAAAACCGGTATCGACGACAAGACCATTTTTGATCATTTGCTAAAGTCGCCCCCCTATCGGAAAATCGCTTCACGAGCCGGAAGCCTCAAGATCGGTGAAAAGCAGGCGTCTACTGTCATCGAAAAAACGTACCTTAACAGTTATGTGTCCCATGCGCCCATGGAGCCGCACACGGCATTCGCCGACTTTGACGGGAAAAAACTAACGGTTTGGGCCTCTACCCAAACCCCCTTCAGGGTTAAAGATTTAATTGCCGAGCGGTTGGACCTTCCACCGGATTCTGTGCGGGTCATCGCGCCTTATCTGGGGGGCGCGTTCGGCGGCAAATCGGCTTCTCAGCAAGCTTTGGAGGCCGCCCGTCTGGCGAAACGCCTCAAAAAACCGGTGCAGGTGGCCTGGAGTCGGGCCGAAGAGTTCTTTTACGACACCTTTCGACCGGCAGCCATTGTTAAGATTAAATCCGGGCTCGACGGCTCCGGCCGGATTACCCTGTGGGACTATAACGTATACTACGCCGGTTCGCGGGGAAGTGACCAGTTCTACGAAATTCCGCATCACAGGGAAATGGTCTACGGAAGCTGGCGCGGCCTTGGCGCCGGATATCACCCTTTCGCTGTCGGCCCGTGGCGGGCACCGGCCAACAATACCAACACCTACGCCCGCGACCTGCATCTGAACCTGATGGCTTCAGAGGCCGAGGCAGACCCGCTTCAATTTCGCCTGGCTCATCTTAGAGACCAGCGCATGATTAACGTCCTGAAGGCAGCGGCCAAGAAGTTCGGCTGGCAGCCCATCAAGACCCCCAGCGGCAAAGGTTACGGCATTGCCTGTGGAATCGACGCCGGCACCTATGTGGCATTTATGGCGGAGGTGGAGGTGGACAGGAGTAGCGGCAGCGTGGACGTCAAGCGGGTGGTTTGCGCCCAGGATATGGGGGTGGTGGTGAACCCCGAGGGGGCGACCACGCAGATGGAAGGCTGCATCACCATGGGGCTGGGATATGCATTGAGCGAAGAAGTTCGCTTCTCGGATGGAGAGATTTTTGATCTTAATTTCGACACCTATACCCTGCCCGCATTTTCGTGGCTTCCAAAGATCGAAACCGTTATTTTAGAAAACCCGGACCTCCAGCCCCAGGGAGGCGGGGAGCCCGCCATCATCGGCATGGGCGGGGTGATTGCAACCGCCATCTATGATGCCGTCGGTGCCGCGGTGTTTCAGCTGCCCATGACACCCGCAAGAATCAAGAAAGCCATGAAGCACGCATAACAAAAACCAATCGTTAAGAGGTATCCCTAATTTGGGCTTATTATCAGTGGCTTGCCGGGGTCTGCTTCCAATTTGAATGATCAATATTCATTGTCCGCCAAGAGACAGCACAGGACCTATGCGAAAGACATCATTCGGCGGATCATTGCGCCAGATCAAATAGACGTGTAACAAGGTGAAGGCTATGGGCTGCCAGGTGGCCTGCAATTTGTCGCATAAGGTATGGGCCTCATGGTTTCGAATCTGGCCCACGCTGAGATGGGGCGTAAATCCGCCGGCAAAACGGGTTACATCATCGCAATCAGGCACTATTTCTAACAGTGCTTTTTGGAGTACTTTAAGTGCGTTGGCAGGCTCAGGGATCAGATAGATGGTGGCCTTGCGGCGAGTGTGAATCAAAAGATCGAAACGGGTCAATTTAACCTCAAACGGCTCCAGAGAACGGCAGACCTGGGTCAGAAGCGGCGCTACCTGCTCAAAGGCCGAGACCGGCCGGAAGGGATAAAGGAGTGTGATGTGCGGCATCCAGCGCCGATACTGCCGGTCGTGCTGTTTGCGCAGCCTTTGGATCGGTCCCCAGAGTTGATCGGGCGGAATGGCCACAACCGCGGTTTTATAAGACTTGACACTGTTTTGGGGTGAAACTCTTTGCACATGGGGAAGTAAGCCACTGCGATTGCGCAAGCTCGTCAGGTTGGCTCTTTCCATTTTGGATTTTTCTCTTCGGCCACGCTGCAATGCCTTGCGGCGCTTGAGGTCACCATATTTGCCGAATCTTCCACCCATGATACGCCAAGCCCGATTTTAAATTTAAACGCCTATTAATTGGAGGTCAGGACACATTAACTATTTGAATTATATTAAAATCGCCATAAAATCAAGCCCGTGCCGCTTTCTTCGAGTAGTCGTGTAACGTGCGCCCTGATTTACTAGCGTCGCCTCTTCTATATTATTTAAAAACCGGAACACCATTTTCGTTCAGCAGCGCAATCGCATCATTTAGCTGTGCCGCCGTACAGTCGTCAACCTGGTAGACCTTTTCCCCACCATCCACAAACATCAAAGTGAAATACCCCTTATCATTATAATGAGCTCTGCGTATATAGTCGTCGTTGAGCCAGGGCTTGAGCATCTGCATAAAATCCATAAAAGTGCATGTATTCATATCCCTATTACCTCCTTTCAGCGGATATTAGCGATCCGAGAATACCGATAAAATAAGTGCAAAACGGAAAATTTAAAGCCTTTTTACCTTTTGCGCAGCATCCATTCCACCATGGTGGCTGATTTTACTTAATTTTTTTTATAATCTGCGTGAATCTGCGTAATCTGTGGATAAATAATTCCGCAATCCGCATTCCCCATTCCGAATTCCGCATTCAAATAACTTGGCAATACAGTGTGACTTTGTCGGCATTTTTCAGTACACTGTTCACAAGGACGGTCTCATATCGGTAAATCGAGCGTATCCTGACCAAGGGCAAATCCTGCATGCAGCGCAGGCATTGCGTCTTCATCATCTTGCTTCCCATGGTATCGATCCGGATGCTGCACCCGGACCTGCAGCCTGAGAAGCAGAAAGGGCATTAGCGATGAATCTTGATCTTCTGAGGAAAAAGCCGGGCTTTATCTGCGACATGGACGGGGTCATCTACCACGGGAATAAATTGCTGCCGGGGGCGCAGGCCTTTGTGGAGTGGCTCAAGAAGGAAAGCAAAAAATTTCTGTTTCTGACCAACAGCAGCGAGAAGTCCCCGCGTGAGCTCAAGGAAAAACTCGACCGCCTCGGCA
>JASFIX010000560.1:0-3456 GCA_050122435.1 Desulfobacterales bacterium | reverse complement strand
TTGGCCTCGATGAGCTCTTCTTCCATGTGTTTGCTCTCGGTGATATCACGCAGCGACTCGATGGCACCGGCGATTTTCCCGGCGGTATCATAAAGTAAACCGGCAGTGGCGCTGAGATATATCCCGCTATCACCCAGGTGTTCATGGTAGGATTCGGAGATCAGGTTTTTACCATCCTTTTTCACCGTCAGATATTTCTTTTCATATTCGGGTTGCCAATTTCGAACCAGATCGATTAGGACAGGCCGTCTTTCACCATAAAAGGGCAAGGCATACTCATAACTGCCCTTGCCGACCATATCTTCCGCTTTTATGTTCACCATTTTTTCAAGCGCCTTGTTCCAACGAACCACCGTGCCTTCATTGTCAACAACCCAGGTGGGATCCGGCAGAAAGTCAATAATTTGTGCCAGACGCTGCTGAGAATTTTTAATTTCCTCCTCGGCCCTTTTTCGTTCGGTGATATCCATCATCGATGCCAGGATATTTTGAACATCACCGTTTTCGTCGCGCACACAGCTGACCGTCAGGTTTGCATAGACGATCTTGCCGTCTTTGCGGATGAAACGTTTGTCCATGGCATAGTCGTCAATTTCACCGGCCATCATACGATCGAAGTTTTTCAGATCCGCTGCCAAATCGTCCGGGTGGGTCAGCTCAGCCCAGGTCATCTGGCGCAACTCGTCCAGGCTATATCCCAGCATCTGCTGTAACTGGTCGTTCACCTCAATCCATCCCTTATCCGGGGAGGTGACCGTCATGCCGATCTGGCTGTGCTCAAAGTAACCCCGAAAACGTTCCTCGCTTTTGCGCAGCGCTTCCCGGGTCTTTTTTCGCTCGGTAATATCTTCTTTTACCGCCACGAAATGGGTGATCTCACCATCATCATTTTTTATGGGAGAAATGGAGGCACTTTCCCAGAAATCTTCGCCGTTTTTCTTACGGTTTATAAATTCACCCCGCCAGACGTTTCCGGAAAGAATGGTATTCCACAGCTCTTTATAAAAGGATTCGGGAAGATCTCCTGATTTTAATACCTTGGGGTTGTTTCCGATGGCCTCTTCGGCGGAATAGCCGGTTACCTCACAAAAGGTGGAGTTGACATATTCAATCGTGCCGTCTTTAGAAGTAATGACCACCGAAGCCGGGCTATTCTCAATTGCCCGGGACAGTTTGTTTGCTTGCTCTTGCGCAAGTCTTCCTTCGGTAATATCAACGATGGAACCGGCCATGCGGTAAGCTTGGCCGTTTTCATCCCAGAGGGCCTGACCCATGGTGCGGTACCAGCGGTATTCACCGGATTTACATTTCATCCGAATCACTTCATTGAAGGGGGCACGATTTTTCAGGTGGTTTTCTAATTTAGCGACAGTGGCATCGCGGTCATCGGGATGCAGACTTTTGTCCCAGCCGGGGAATGCATCGTCGCTTTGATCGCCGGAATAGCCCAGCAATTCTTTAAAGCGCTCGGAATACCAGGTCTTGCCGGTCTGCGGCTCCAAATCCCAGATACCGCCGCCGGCGGCTTTTACGGCCAGCGAGAATCTTTCTTCGCTTTCCGACAGCTCGGCAGTTCTCTCCTCGACCCGAATCTCCAGTTCATCATGGGATTTCTGTAAGGCACGGCTGGCACGCTCTTCGATGACCACCGCAAACACCAGTGAGCCCAGGGCCAGTAATACCGTGATTCCCAGCACCGTCAGGATTACCGTTCGCGTGGTATAATAGGGGCCGAGAGCATCGGCTTCATCGATTTCGGTGGCCAGCCCGATTTGCAGCAGATCATCCCATAACCAGGTGCCGTATACCGGTACGCCCCGGTAATCCCGGTATCCGGCAACGTTAAGACCGGCCCTTCCCGCTGTTGCCTGCTGAGCCATCAGCGTCAGCGGTTGCTGGTATCTGGGAACCGACGGTGTGAAACCCTTGGTCATATCACCGCCGGGGTCTCGCACACTGACCGATAAAATGCTCTCTTCGTCCTCTGCGAGCAGCCCGATATTGCGCAGGTCTGCGTTAAAGCGGCTTTCAGAAAGAAGTTTGCCATATCGGCCAAACGCATAGGTTTCCCCGCTTTTGCCGAGCCTCCCCAGCTGAATGAGACGGGTAAAATCCCCGGCCGGATCGACCCGTTGGGTGACCACCGCAATTGTTTGGCCCTGTCTGTTTTTGACGGGTGCGGCGAAAAACATCGACGCAGCTTTTTTCTGCTTACCATCCATGGCGGCAATCAAAGGGACATCCGACCAGATGGGCGGCACCATGACGGTTTCACCCTGAAATGCACGGTTGAGAAGATCCAGTGCCTGGTTGGCAATCAAATTTTTAGCTCCGATATTACCATCCCGCATGGATGCAATATTGATAAAATCCGGGGAGATAATGAAAAATCCAATTTGTCCGGAGTGGTTTCTGCGGTATTCAAAAAATGCTCGTAATTCCTTTAACGCGTCGCTTTTTAACAAGTTGGTTTTGTTGCGGGGTACGCTTAACTGGCGTTCGGCCAAAGCCACCAACTGCGGATCCTCAGCTAGTAGGGTCATTTGAAATTTATGAGATTCAACCCACAGGTTCAGAGATTCTTGCGTGGTTTGCAGAACGATCTGCAAAGCGTCGCTCATGTCGGCTTGAATTTTTTCTTTAACCCGGTCAAGCGCAAACCAGGTGAGCGCGGCCACCAAAAGGATGAAACAGCCGGCTAATATGATCAAAATGTTTAACTTTTGGGTCGATCCATGGTCGGAAGAAAGCAGACCGCTTCTAATCCGATTGAGGCGCCGCAGCAGAAAAACCAGCAGTCCCCCGATAATGAATGCGGCGATAATCAGGAAAAGCAAAACCATGGAGCGTGCGTCGTTATGTTCCAACATGCCCGCCCAGGCGTTTGGCTGAATTAAAAAAAATATTGTCGGGGCGATAAAACCCCAGAACCATCGGAACATGATATGCCTCTTAAACCAAATATATTGTAACAATCTAATTCCTTATTAAAAGATTGCAATGTTCAGGACAAGTTGATTATATTCTGATTCAAAATGAGCGCGTTTTTTGCGGGAGTCTGCCATGAATAAAGAAGCGATTAACAAATGGGTATTACTGCTGCTGGTATTTTTTATCTCAGCACTTTTTTTGTCCATGATTCGCCAGTTTCTGATGGCCATTTTTTTAGCCGGTATTTTCTCGGCCCTGTCTTATCCTTTGTACCGCCGCCTTGAACGCTGGTTTGGCGGGCGCCGCAGTCTGGCCTCTCTGGCGACCCTTTTCCTGATTGTCGTTGTTGTTATTTTGCCCCTGGGCGGGTTGCTGGGGGTCGTCACCGGCCAGGCGATAAAGGTCGGCGAAGCTGTCACACCCTGGGTGTCAAAGCAACTCTCCCAACCGGATGCAATATCCGAGACCCTGAAATCCCTTCCGTTTTATGAGAAGGTTGAGCCGTATCGGAATCTGATTTTAAAG
>JASFIX010000559.1:0-3463 GCA_050122435.1 Desulfobacterales bacterium | reverse complement strand
GCCGAAACCTCAGAAACCATCCGCCTGCGGGTGGCCGCCGCCCGCAAAATTCAGGCCCAACGATTGTGCCGCACCAAAATCTTTTGCAACGCCCGCATGAGCAGCCGCCACATTAAAAAACACTGCGCCGTCGATGATGCCTCCTGCCACCTGCTGGAATCCGCCATCGACAAGCTGGGACTTTCGGCCCGGGCCTACAACCGTATTTTAAAAATTGCCCGCACCATTGCCGACCTGGAAGAATCTGACAACATCAGCACGGCCCACATCTCCGAAGCCATCCAGTATCGCAACTTGGACCGCGGCAGGCAATTCAAATAATATTTTTCGATCAATTATGATAAGAAGCAAAATATAGGAATAGAGCGGACGTCCCTCATTTTTATGGATAACTGGAAATAAAAGGATGGGGAAAGATCTGGGAAATCAAATGCGTTTAAAAACAGGGAGAGGACAGTTAAGTCCTCTCCCCTGGTTGATGATATTGTTCTATTATAAGCCACCCACTGCAATTTCAACGCGCCGGTTTTGGGCACGGCCTTCATCCGTATCGTTGCTCGCAATCGGATTGGCTTCGCCGTAATAGTTCACCACGATGCGTTCCCGATCAATGTTGTGGTTGGACGTTAAATAATTTGCCGCACTGTTTGCTCTGCGGTGAGACAGATCCAGATTGTATTCTTCGCTTCCGACACTGTCGGTGTATCCGACCAGCATGACATAAGCATCCGGGTTATTCTGCAAAAATGTCCCAACCTCATCCAGTTCACTTTGAAACTCCGGACGGATATCGGATTTATCGAAATCAAAATTACCATCCTGTGCTCTGAGGCCGGCAATTCTTGTCTCGGTGGTCGTTTCCACAACCGCAGATGCCTTGACCGTATACAATGCTCCGGTCATATATCCCGGATTGTTGACAAATGCCTCAATGGGAATAACCCGTGAGCAAGCGTTGGCCTTTGACATATCAGTTAAGCGCTTTTCAGCCTGCCATGTTGTGGCACTGCTGATCATATAGAAACAAACGTTGTGTTGTTCAGCCAATTCCCGGGTGTGATCCTCCGGCAGTTTGACATCCGTCAAATGGTCGAACGTGCCGTCACTAAAGATGAACACGGCGGTTTTGCCGGACAGTTTTTCCAAAACCGGTCCAACTTCACGAATTCCTTCCGCTAAAGGCGTTCGTCCCTGGGGCTCTGCCGGCAGGTTGTCAATGGCTGCGGCAAATTTCGCTGGATCATAGGGCCCCATGGGATAAACCTCTTGGAACGGTGTATAAAGATACAAACCGGCATTGTAGCCCAGATCCGGCAGTATCCTTTGCCGCTCTCCGAGAATTTTTTTGACGACGTCATATTTGGTTTCTTTGGTGCCCTTGTTAACAAATTCTTTCATCGAGCCAGAAGAATCGAACAGAATAATAAAGTTGTCTGCCGTTCTTATAAAGTCTTCTTTCTTAACGACTTTTTCGACAATATCGGTTTCAGTAATAATCTCTGCTGCTGGAAGCGTGCTGGCAAATATTCCGATCAACATGATTGCGATTGCCAATGGTGAAACGGTTTGTTTATAGTTCATAACTGCACCTCCTTCAAATATTGCATATATCGGGCAAGCATTATCTGTAGAATAGTATTTAGAATCCTAAGAACCCAGACAAAGAAAGTCTTCTTCAGGGTCCATTAGCGATGTAATTTTTTGTCTGGCTTTGCTGAAATTATCAAATAGATCTAAAACCCGAAGACAAAAAAAATTTAAGAAAAAATAATGCCGCAAATGGATTTTGTCTACCTCTTCTCATAAAAAAAAATGAAATCATTTTTTAAATATTTTTTTAGGGGCTTAAAGGCAAACGGGTAGAGATTGACAGGCAGAGAAGCTGAACGCCTTTTTTTTACTTCTGCTGTGCAAGAAAGAAAGGGTCGCGGCAAGGATAAAGGGGCAAGGAGCAAAACAAGCATGCAGGTTCGAATTACAATCGTTGAATCAAATATAGGTAGGTGGGCAGACGGCTTTTAGCTTTGATCTCAATGAATTGGCGCAGTAGGGCAGCCCGGTTATGACTGCTTTTTAGAGGAGAAAGATAAATGGCCCCCTTGCTGTAATATCGATCCAGACAGCTGCGAATCAGTTCGATAAGGGCAACATAATGATCCGGCGCAAGACAGCCCCCCAGCAGAAAATTGGCCGTGATTTCGATGTTCAGATAGCGGCGGTTTATATCCAGCATCTTCTGGAAGGCATCCTTAATTTTATGGAGCCCAATGGGTTTGTTGATTTGCGCAAGCGTCGTCATATCTGCAGACTCAAGCCCGATATTGATATAGGTGTAAAACGGAACCCAGTTGAGGGCCTCAAACAGTTTATCACCGGCTTTCAATAGAGAATCCGCGCTGCCGAATAGAAAAAGTGCAGGGTTTTTAATGTGTGATTTTGCAAAATCAAATGCTTCATAGGCTTCGATGGCGGACATGCCGATCAGGTCCCCTCCGGCGGCAAGCGCATCATGATTGCCCAGAAACAGGGCGTTATAATTGCCTAAATTGGCACCATAGAAGGCCTTTAATCGGCGGATCTGCTGGCGAATATTGGCCCCGCACCGCCGCTCGAAGCCGCGGTGGGATTTTACACAGCAGAAATCACAATGGTACAGACAGCCATCGGCAATCATCAGGGGAATGACTTCGTAATCCACATGGCGGGTGTCCGGCGGCAGGACCGACACCGGTCCTCCGATAATTTGGTGCAGTTTTTCAGTTTTCAGGGATAACGTGTTTGTGTGGTGGCGCAAAATACGTCCCACAAAGTTTTTGATCCCGCAAGGGACTCCGTTGGTGATTAGCGGGCGCAGATCCGCCACCAGTCGGGATCCGGCTGCCAGTGCTTTTTGGATAGTGAAATCGCCAAAGGGATTGTATTCCCAGGGCGAGTTGCTGGGATAGGAAAAACAGGGCAGGTAATATTCACCTAAAAAAGAGAAGAGCCGGTGATATCTTCCCACCGAATAAAAAACCCAGTCATTGGCGTCAGTTCGCTTCAGCCATTCGGCCGGATGCGGCCAATCTGAGTTAAGACCACGAATGGTTTTGAGTTCGCCGTTTAAATTGTATTGAAAGAGATATTGCGGTGTTTTTACCTCGCAGAATCTTCCGTAGCGGACCGGATAACTGGCTTTGGTGTATCGGGTGGCCCCCTGCTTATCAATGCTGATTTCAAGATCGTTTAACCGATATGTATCCACGGTTTGTCCTGGCTGCTCTTGTCGTGTCCCCTAAAAATGTTACAAAAGCCGTATGGCATATTTTAGTTCGGTCGAGTTCTTAACAGGTCTCTGGCCACTGGCAACTGGTCATTAGCTGCTGGCCAGAAGCGAGAAGCCAGAAGCAAGGGGCCTGACACCAAATATAAAACAAATTAACATTAATAAACTTAATCCGCATATTAAAAATTACTTATAAAT
>JASFIX010000558.1:0-3473 GCA_050122435.1 Desulfobacterales bacterium | reverse complement strand
AAGGCACTCATTCCATAAATAATACCGAAATTAATGGCCTTGGCCTGCCGCCTGAGATCTGTTGTCATCGATGACGGCGGTATCTGAAATACCTCGGTAGCGGTTCGCGTATGGATATCCTCATTTTTCTGAAACGCCTCTATCAAAATTTGGTCATCTGAATAATGAGCCAGTATACGAAGTTCTACCTGGGAATAATCTACAGAAACAAGCTTCCAGCCTTTACGGGGTATAAAGGCCCTGCGAATCTCCATGCCTTCATCGCTTCGAATCGGAATATTTTGCAAATTGGGATCTGAGCTGCTTAGGCGCCCGGTGGCAGTTACCGTCTGGTTATAGGAGGTATGGATCCGCCCGGTTTCCGGGTTGACCAACTCAATTAAGGCATCGGCATAGGTGGATTTCAATTTTGTCAAGGTGCGGTACTTTAATATAAGCGCCGGTATTTCATGTTCCTCGGCCAGTCGGGTTAAAACATCCACATCAGTCGAATAACCCGTTTTCTTTTTGGTTTTTTTCAAGACCGGCAGCTTGAGCTTATTGAACAGTATGTTGCCGAGCTGCTGGGATGAGTTAATATTGAATTCTTCGCCGGCAACTCCATAGATACTGGCTTCCAATGCTTCCAGCTGCTGTTCGAAGGATTTGGATAATTCATGCAGCCGGTCGATATCAACACAGGTGCCCCGCATTTCCATGCGCATTAACACCGGCACCAAGGGCATCTCGACGCTTTCCATCAAATCATTCAGCCCGATCTCTTCAAGCCGGGGCATCAGCTCTTCTTTAGCCATAAGGGTAATGTCGGCATCCTCACAGGCATAGGGCACGGCCTTTTCCAGAAGCACCTGATTAAACGACAATGCATTTTTGCCTTTGCCGGCGACTTCTTGAAAGGGGATGGTTTTATGGCCCAGAAAATCCAGGGCAATCTGGTCCAGATTGTGCGCCCTTTTTGAGGGATTTAGCAGATAGGAGGCCACCATGGTATCAAAAACCACACCTTCAAGCGCGATACCGTGACGGGAAAGAACAATCCAATCATACTTAATATTTTGCCCGACCTTTTTAATGGCCGAATCTTCTAAAACCGGCCTGAGCAGGTTTAAAACTTCGGCTAACGGCAACTGCTGCGGAGCACCGATATAGTCATGGGCACAGGGAATATAAAAGGCTTGGTTGGCCTGCAGGGCAAAAGACAATCCCACCAATCTGGCTTCCATTGGATTTTGGGATGTTGTCTCGGTATCCAAGGCAATGATGTCCGCTGTTTTCAGGCTGGCAATCAGCTTAGTCAATTCATCCCTTTCCAGAACCGCCCGGTAATCTTTATTGCTGAGATCAGTCTTTCCGGAAACGGCCTGCTGTAATTGGCGAAATTCAAGGGTTTTGAAAAGCGCCGAAAGCAGCCCGTTGTCAGGTGGGCCGATTTCAAAAATGGATAAATCATCAGACACCGGAACTTCCGTGTCTATGGTGACCAGATCACGGCTCAAAAAGGCTTGATCCCGATAATTAATCAGGTTTTCACGCTGCTTTTTTTTGGTAATCGAATCAACCGCTTCGTAAAGCTTGGCCATACTCTGGTAATTCTGGATCAATCCAAGCGCCGTTTTTTGGCCAATTCCGGGAACGCCCGGAACGTTATCAGATGCATCGCCGGAAAGTCCCATGACATCGATCATCTGATGCGGTCCAACACCATAGGATTTCTTTACGGATCCCGCATCGATGGTCTCATCCTTCATGGGATCCCAGATAATGGCCTGATCGGTCACCAGCTGTATAAAATCCTTGTCGCCGGTAACCATTACCACCGAATAACCGTTCTTCTCGGCAATACGCGTGAAGGTTCCGATTAAATCATCAGCTTCAAATCCCTCCATTTCGATAATCGGAAATTGAAAGGCAGCCGTTATGTCTTTGATATAAGGTATCTGGACGGCCATATCGTCCGGCATGGGTGGGCGGTTGGCCTTGTAATCAGTGAACATTTTATGGCGAAATGTCGGACCTCTGGCATCAAAAAACATCCCGGCATACCGGGGGTTGTGATCCTCGATGAGCTTTAGAAGCATGCGTGTAAATCCGAATGCGGCGTTGGTCGGAAGCCCTTTTGAATTGGATAATCCCCGAATGGCATGATAAGCTCGGTGAATATAGGCGGTGCCGTCGATTAAATATATGGTCTTTTCTTTTTTCATCGAATTGAGAGTGAAGCCTGCTGCGTTGACATATGTACCTGATTGAATTAAATTTTAGCTGCCACTGATAGCTGGCACCCAAAGAAATGATTCAAAAACCCTATAGCATTAAAGATTTAAAACAACAATCATGAAAGCGCAGGCCACCGCAACCACATACCGCAAAAGGCGACGTCGCCTCAAAAACTACGAATGTGTTTGTTGCAGAATGACGTATCCTTTTTGCTGGACGTGCCGCTGCGGGTTCAGTATTTGCCAAAGTTGCATGCTTGAAAACATGTGGGGAATGTCATGCAATGGGATCACCTGGACCTGTCCGGATTGCGGAGGACAAAATGGCTTTGGCAACCAGTAGCCGGGGTTAGCCGGTTAACCCGTTGGCCGTTGACCGGTTAATCCGTGGATCAAAAATGATATAAGGCTTTTTCATTTTCTAACGGGCTCAACTGGCTCAACCGGCAACCGGCTAACCTTCATGGAGTAAAATCATGACCGATAAAATCATTTCAATCGAACAGCAGGACGGTCCGTTTCAAAAGTCGTTTCAACGCGTCATGCGGATGGTGCCGGACCGTGATAAACAGGATAAAAAATTACAGCGACTGATTGCCTTTCGTTTGAGAATTGACGGCGAAGCAGCGCTCAGCGAATATTTGATAAAAAAAATCAAAATGGCGATCAAATGTTCTTACAGCGGGAGCATGTATGATTATCTGAAGGATGATATGGCTGAAAAGGAATGCGAAGGTCCCGATGCAGAGGATTCACCCCCAGGCGCCGCCTGAAGAAAACGGTTGCCTTGGAGAAACGAAATGGTTAAAAAGCCACTTAATGGACTGACCCATAAAATCAGTCCGTTTGAATATCGAGACGGATGTTAAAAATATGCACTATGAAGGAAACATCATAAGGCCCCCCAGCGAAGCCAACAGCATTTTGTTGCAGGTCACCGTGGGGTGCTCGCGTAATAAATGCACGTTTTGCGGGACTTACAAGGGAGAACGCTTCCGAATCAAACCCGATTCCGTCATTATGGAAGATATCGCTTTTGCGGCCCAATACTGCCAGCGGCAGCGTCGGGTTTTCCTGTGTGACGGCGATGCCCTGATTATTCCCCAGAAAAGGCTATTAAAAATTCTCAAAGAAATTGAAAAGCAACTGCCCTGGGTAACCCGGGTGGGTCTGTATGCCAATGCTAAAGCCTTAAATATGAAAACCGTTGATGAGCTCAAGGAACTTAATGCTCACGGTGTCGGAATTGTTTACATG
>JASFIX010000557.1:0-3474 GCA_050122435.1 Desulfobacterales bacterium | reverse complement strand
CCGCTTCTGGTCCAAATCTTTTTCCTTTATTTCGTCCTGGCACCCATCTTCGGCTTCAGCCGCTTTTTTGCAGGCGTCCTTGCGCTAAGCCTTTTCGAAGGAGCCTATATCTCAGAAATTTTTCGCGCAGGCATCGTGTCTATTCACAAAGGCCAGTGGGAAGCCTCGCACAGTCTGGGTCTGAGCATATTTGACACCTACCGCTGCATTATCCTGCCACAGGCGATCCGCCGTATTCTCCCTCCCCTTACCAGTCAGGCAATATCACTGATCAAAGACTCGGCTCTTGTCAGCACCATTGCAATTTATGATTTGACCATGGAAGGCAGGGCAGTTATCGCCGAAACATTTCTGACATTTGAGATCTGGTTCACGGTTGCTTTTATGTACCTCATTATTACGATTACGCTATCTATTGTTGTCAATACCCTGGAAAATCGATTTCGAATTCAGACCTGAGGCATCAAGGAGGATCTGTCTGTGATTGAAAAGAAACTGGGTGATTATATTGTGACGGTAGATAAGATCGGCAAAACATTTCCTAACGGTGTTTGTGCCCTAAGTGATTTTTCCACCCGGATCCGCCGCAGTGAGGTCGTGGTCATCATCGGCCCATCCGGTTCGGGAAAATCCACCTTTCTGCGGTGCCTCAACGGATTGGAAGAAATCGATAGCGGTACCATTGTTATTGACGGAACACCACTGGACGAAAATAAAAAAAATAGACAGGAAATCCGCAAAGAAGTCGGCATGGTTTTCCAGTCTTTTAATCTGTTTCCCCATAAAACCGTGCTTGAAAACATAACCCTGGCTCCGAGTCTGGTCCGTAAAAAGCGCAAGGACGAGGCCAGGAAAATGGCGATGGACCTCCTCAAAAAAGTTAATATTCCTGAAAAGGCGGACAGTTACCCTTCTCAGTTGAGCGGGGGCCAGCAGCAGCGGGTTGCGATTGCCAGGGCACTGGCAATGCATCCGAAAGTCATGATGTTCGATGAGGCCACATCCGCGCTGGATCCTGAAATGATTGGCGAGGTTTTGGACGTTATGAAACGCCTGGCCACAGAAGGAATGACTATGATCGTGGTAACCCATGAAATGGGCTTTGCCCGCGAGGTCAGCGACCGGGTGATCTTTATGGAAGACGGTTGCATTGTCGAAGAAGGAACAGCAGCGCATTTTTTCACAAACCCTCAGAAAGAGCGGACCAAGCTGTTTCTCAGTCAAATCTTATAGGTCGACTAACGAATAACCAATAACCAATTTGAAGGAGGAAATGATGAGAAAACAATTCTTCGTTTCAGCAATGTTGATTGTTGCTGTTTTCGTTCTCAGCCTGACTACCAGCACGTCTGCCGGAGAGATCCAGAGAAAGCTGACTGCGGAAAGCACTATCGAACAAATCGCCAAACGCGGTGTCATCAAAGTGGGGATGGATGTTTTCGTGCCATGGGCCATGAAAGATAAAAAGGGGGAATTAATCGGCTTTGAGATCGATATGGCCAAAAAACTGGCAGAGGATATGGGCGTCAAAGTAGAGTTTGTGCCGACAAAATGGTCCGGAATTATCCCCGCCCTGATTACCGGCAAGTTTGATGTGCTGATTGGCGGTATGACAATTACGACCCAGCGCAACCTGAAGATCAATTTCACAAGGCCTTATTACTACACCGAACAGGGATTAATGGCGCATAAAAAGAAAGCGGCGGGCTTTAAAGTCGCTGACTTCAACAGCCCGGATGTCACCATCGCCGCCAGATTAGGCTCAACGGCCGCCGTTGCGGCAAAACAGCGATTTCCAAAAGCAAAACTCCGGCTTTTTGATGACGAACCAGCGGCTGTCCAGGAACTGCGCAATGGTAACGTGCATGCCATGGTTTCTGCGCAACCCCTGCCGTCCAGCACGGCGCTGGAATATCCCGATACGATCATGGTTTATGACGAAGTGATGATGCTCGAGGCGATCGGCATTGGCGTTCGCAAGGGCGACTTCGACACCCTCAACCTGATAAATAACTGGATTGAGATTAACCGAAACAACGGATGGATTCAGGGCAGATATGCATATTGGTTCAAATCAAAGGATTGGAAGGGTCTAATTGAGTAATATTTGTTGTTATGCCCCGCAACAATGTAGCGAAAGTCGTGTGGCATATTTTAGTTCGATTGAGATTATTAAATAACACAATATCCATGGTTTCAGGTGTCAGTGTTCAGGTGTCAGGAATAAACAGAAGACAAAAAGCAGTCTTTTGTCTGTCATCTGACACCTGACACCCGCCTGCGCGGCCGTAGCCGCTTCGGCGCGGCGAAGGCCCGAAACCTGCCTGTCCTCCGTAGCCGCTGAGGCGAAGGAGGGAAACCTAAAATAAAGCCGTGTTTTGTAAATTTCCTGCGGAACACAAAACTAGTTCGCTGTTATTTGTTTTAGAGGAATCCAGAGACATACCGTGCTGCAGAAGAAAAGCAAAATTACAATCCTTGACGTTCTGGTCTTGCTGGCCCTTATCGGGGGACTGGCATATATCATCTATCAGATCAAGGTCAAACTCAACTACAACTGGCAATGGGGAATCATCCCCCAGTATCTTTTTCGCTACGATGCAGAATCCGGAAAATGGGTGTCCAACTATCTGATCCATGGTCTGCTGACCACCCTGCGCCTGAGCTTCTGGGGCACCCTGCTGGCCACCATCCTCGGCACCGTGATGGGGCTGCTGCGAGTCAGCAAAAGCCTGTTTCACAGAATGATTGCACGGTCCTATGTAGAGCTGATGCGCAACCTTCCGCCCCTGGTCATTATCTTCATTTTCTATTTCTTTATTAGCGACCAGATAATGCCCGTTATCGGTATAGACGATTTTCTCAGATCCAGTTCTCCGGAAACACAACGGCTCTTTGAGGTGTTCTTTTCACCACCGCAATTTGCGTCCGCCTTCATCTCCGCGCTCCTCACGCTGGCTATTTTCGAAGGCGCCTATATCACAGAGATCGTGCGAGCAGGAATCGAGTCTGTGGAGAAAGGGCAGTGGGAGGCATCCCATGCCCTGGGGCTTTCAAAATATCACAATATGCGCCATATTATTTTACCGCAGGCGATGCAGCGTCTTTTGCCGGCATTGGCCGGGCAGTTCATTTCTTTGATCAAGGATTCAGCCATTGTTTCCGTCATATCGATCCAGGAGTTATCCTACCAGGGAACGCAATTGATGGCTTCTACCTATCTGACGATCGAAATCTGGGTCACGATTACCGTCCTTTATCTGGTTATGACCCTGACCTTTTCCCTCGGCGTCGGAAAACTCGAAGCCTATATGGCCAGGAGCCAAGCCTGACCCAATTGAGAGAAAAACGATCAATTGGAAGTTAATGGTTATTGGTCAATTAGAAAAAGTCTGACTGGGCAGGACTGCGCAGGACTGGCTGCGTTCCACTTAATACTCTCTTTATGATAACATAAAACCAGCCGCAATTTTA
>JASFIX010000556.1:0-3475 GCA_050122435.1 Desulfobacterales bacterium | reverse complement strand
GAGTTCACTTGATAAATATTTGATTCCATTGGCAATCTCAGGACATGCCACCTGTGTCCGCTCGACGATGCCGGGTGAACCGCTGGCTTTTTCAGCACGATGTACCCGGGGCTGAACTGTTGCAAATCCGGTTTTGCGTTTATCAGAAAATGTCAGTTCAGCCATGATTTCTCCGCCCCACGAAGGTGATGAAGCAATGATCTCACCGTTTTCGATTCTCAGATCCAAACAATCCGCCAGGAGGCCGCAGTTCGTCAGACTGGCCGTCCGCGAAGCCAGCTCCCTGCCAAAATCGGTAAGTGCAAACAATACCAGCATGGGTTTATGCGTTGAGACTGCTTCAGCCAGGACATGTCCGTAAATATCCGCCCTTGGCACACCCAGGCCGGTTATTTCTAAAACGCTGACTTTGTCTGCGCCGTGTTCGAGACATAATTGTTCGGCGGCTGCAAACGGAATAAATGCCTGCTTGACCGGATCAACCTGGGATTCATCGAAATCAGATGATCCGATTAGCACCATCACGACTTTCGCTGGCACGGGTTGCGCAATCTCACGGGCCTTGGCCAGTATATTGAGACCAAACCCGAAAAATCTTTCATTTCGGAGGTCACCCAAAACCCATATTTCTTTTTCAGCACTATCTGACATGGTCGTCATCTCTAAAAATCAGCCGACGAAACCGGTATCGACAAAAAGCCTGGCGAGCTCTTGCGCTTGCTCTTCAGCCGAACCCGTTAAAAACTTACATTTTCTAACCTTTTTGACGCGCTTTAAGGAATTCACCTGCGTCGGGGATCCATGCTCCCCGACCTGTTCCGGAGACAACCCCAGCTCTTTTAAATTCCAAAATTCCACCTTAGATGCCGCGAAAGCATCTTCGATTCCGTGAAGTCCAACATCTCTGGGCTGGACCGAACCGGGATGAACCGTAACCATTGCCGGAAAAGGGAGTGCCAATTGTTCCCTGAATCCATCGGCTCTGCGTTCGACCAGCAACTCATTATTTGCCATTTCGATAGAATAGGCCCAGGTGACCAGGGGCAGATTTAACATGACCGCAGTTTGAGGACCTACCTGGCCGGTATCACTGTCTGCAGCCCGGATACCAAAGAGAACTAAATCAAGGGGCGTCAGTTTTTTGATGGCAGCACCAAGCGCCGTTGCGGTTGCAAGCGTGTCTGAACCGGCAAGTGCAGGATCGCTAAGCAATATGCCCCGATCGACACCCAGGGCCATTGTTTCGATCAAAGCAATTTCAGATGATTCCGGGCCCATGGAAACAGTCGTCACAGTGCCGCCGTAGGCTTCTCGCAAATTCAGTGCGATTTCTATCGCCGGCCTGTCATATGGATTTAACTCGCAGGATTCAGGTGATCGAACCACCCGTCCATCAGGTGCACTGACAACCACTGATTTGACACATACGATAATGTTTAAACTCATTCATTGACCTCAATTTAGGTAACTCAGGAGTTGATTCCACTCAGACTCAGTCTACGTCATTTAGAATCCAATACACTTCTGGCGATAACAACTCGCTGGATTTCGGAGGTCCCCTCGTAGATCCTGGTGACTCTCGCATCGCGGTAATATCGCTCCACAGGATATGATTTGGAGTACCCATAACCGCCGTGGATCTGAACCGCCAGGTCAGTCACCTTACATGCTGTTTCTGAAGCGAATAGTTTGGCCATGGCTGAGACCCGAGAAAGCGGCTTGCCTTGATTGTTCATCACGGCCGCCCGGTACACCATAAGACGTGCTGCGTCAATTTGGGTCGCCATATCGGCAATCATCATCTGTATTGCCTGATGTTTCGCAATCGGCACGCCGAACTGGCGGCGTTCTTTGGCATAGCGCACCGCTTCGTCAAAGGCTGCCTGAGCGATCCCCAGAGCCTGAGCAGCGACCCCCATTCTGCCGGTGTCCAGTGCTTTCAGACCGATGTTTAGGCCCATACCTTCTTTGCCAATTAAATTACCCACCGGTACACGACAATCATAAAGTCGAATCGAACTGACCGGATTTGCGCGCATACCGCAAAGGTCCTCGAGATCCCCCACCACAAATCCGGGAGTGCCCCGTTCAGCGACTAACACACTGATTCCCTTGTGCCCGCCTTCGGTGCTCGTGCGGACGAAAATCAGGCATATATCAGCAATCCCGCCGTTTGTGACAAACACCTTGTTGGCATTAACGACGTAGTGATCACCATCACGAAAGGCGGTTGCTTCAATTGCGCTCGGATCGGTACCAGCATTGGGTTCTGAGAGGCAGAAAGCAGCGATTTTTTCACCTCTAGCCAGAGGTGGAATCCATTTTTCTTTTTGCTCATCCGTTCCAAAAACCATAATCGGATAGATGCCGACGCCGTAATGAACGGTTAAACAAAGTCCGAGACCGGCACAGACACGTGAGATTTCTTCAATTACGATGACATAGCTTACGGCATCCATTCCGGCACCGCCGAATTCCTTGGGGGCTTGAATTCCGAAGTAACCCAACTTGCCCATCTTTTCTACGACTTCCCAGGGAAACCGGGCCTCAAGATCCAGATCTTTGGCGATCGGCATCAACTCTCGTTCACAGAAGGCGCGGACCGAACGACGCACTGCGTGATTTTTTTCATTCAATAACAAGTCCATAACAAACTCATTTATAGTGATTGTCAAAAAAACGTTCCGATATTCGAACGTTTTTTTCTACAACCACTTATGCCGCGTTTCCTTAATTCGGAACAAAATTATGAAAAGCGGTATAACTTTAAAAATCCGGTATGTCAACTTATCTGGCGGTGGAGACCATGGGTGCACCCGCAAAGCAGCCAGGATGGTGGATATCATTGGGCAAGAAAAGAAGTCAATGGAAGGTTATCAGAAAAACCAAAAGGGCAGCTCTAAAGTATTCCTTGGAGCCACCCTTAACGAGAGGATATTGGACGAGCAAATGTAGCCTCCCCTCATTGGCTATATTTTATACAATCTACTATAAGCATTCCCGGCTCAATGCACAAGCAAAATTGTGACTATTCTGATAAAAAAAATGCAGTGTCTCGTAGATAAACGCGGTGTGCATGATTTTTTATTTCTACAAATTAACCCCTGATTCCGGTCAACCCGACTATATTATTGCAGATCTTTGAATCCGTCATATCTTCGGTTGACATCAAAAATGTTTTCAGCTATTAGCATTCGGTTATATTTGTCACATTGTGGCAGTTTAACTGGGTGACAAGAGTGTCGACTCAATTGAAGCCAAATAATTGGCCAAGGATTGAAAAACATCAAAAGGTGTTTTGGGGAAAGGGGTGCGCGCCGGTTCGCTATCCGGTTTAATTTATTGAATAAGCGACTGTATTTTTTCAGATAAATGATTTAATAATGTGGTGGAGATGAGGGGGATCGAACCCCTGACCTCGGCATTGCGAACGCCGCGCTCTCCCATCTGAGCTACATCCCCACAAGAGTCTGTT
>JASFIX010000555.1:0-3476 GCA_050122435.1 Desulfobacterales bacterium | reverse complement strand
GGAATCAGGCTAAGCTTTGAAGAGATGGATAAAGGAAAATTGATGAGTAAAGGAGGGGAATAGAAAACCATGAATAAAAAGCTGCTGGTTTTGGTTGTCGTAAGCTGTGCTGCCCTGTTTGTTGCTGCCGGAATTTATGCCAAAACAGTTCCGGATGTAATCCCATTGCAGGACCCGGCATATAAGGAGCATACAAAAGGTGTTGTCCAATTTACCCACGGAAAACACCAGAAAGATTACGCCCAAGAATATCCGGATCTTTACAAAAGAGGCTGCGGCGAATGTCACCATGACAAAGACAATAAGCCGCTTACTAACCTGAAAGAGGGCGACCCGGTTGAAAGATGTATCGAATGCCACAAAAAACCTGGTGAAGTGCCCAAAGAACTCAAAAAGCAATGGCGTGAAAAAAAAGTAAAAAAAGCCGAAAGGAAAAAAATAGAACTTGAATATCACGCCGAAGCCATTCACGACAACTGCAGGGGTTGTCACAAGGCTTTTAACAAAAAATATAAGCCCAAAAAAGCACCAACAACCTGCACCAAGTGCCATCCGAAAACTGAATAATACGAACAGCGTTATAAAAAAGGGGTATGTATCCTTAAGATGCATACCCTTTTTATTGTTGGTCTCAAAAACCGCTTTCCGACCGTTTCGACCCGCCAGAATATTTTGAAATAATGTCTAAATCTTCTTTAACAGCGTCGCTGCCCACCCGAGTTCATCGGCAGCCCAGATACATTCAAACTGCTTGGCCGTATAAAGATCCATCAAATCATCCCGCTCATAAAGCCGGAAACCGGATAAGACCACCCCGCCACCGGCATCGATTCGCTTTGTAATTTGGGGATAAAAATTTTTCAGGCTCGGATAGCGCAAGTTGGCAATGACCATCGAAAATGATTGATGAATGGCATCCAGCTGGCGATCCGATACGACCAGCTGATCCTCCAGATGGTTGAGGGCAATATTTTCTGAAGCCTCGGCAATGGCACAGGCATCAATATCAATTGCCAGTCCTTTAGTAACCCCCAGGCAAACAGCAGCTATCGCCAGAATGCCCGATCCGGTGCCAATGTCGAGCAGGGAACAGGTTTCATTCAGCCAGTCCGGACGCAATTCCTTTAAGAGAAAATCGATGGCTTTAACCGACAGCCGTGTGGTCGGATGGCGGCCGCCGCCGAATGCGGCCCCGGGCTTAATTTGAATAACCATTTCATCGGGCGCGGGCTCATATCGGTGCCCTGGCGGCCTGAGGACCACATGGTCCGAAATGCGAACCGGCTTGTTAAAAGATCGCACCAGATAGGTGCTGCCGAATTCATATGTGTATTCCAGTTGGCCCTGGGTCACTAAGTCTTTCAATACCGCTTTGGCGCGGGATTTATCCAGACCGTATGTTTCGATGATGGTTTTTTCAAGAGATTGGGGCGTTAAGCGGCGGGTTGATGCGTCGATAATTTCAAGAACAGCTTTTTCAATCCGTTCAATGCCCATTAATTCATCTTGATTGCGTTTTTTTCTGCTGATAGGCGGCGGCGTTGCGAACCAATGCCCGCGCCCAATGCGGGGTTCCCAGGGCGTGGATATGGGTGTAGGTGGCCAGTACGTTTTTGTAACGGATCCCGTCTCTGTCTTTGGTAATGCCAACGCCTCTTTGCATGCGGAAGACCAAATCCTTTTCGGCACCCCTCCATTGCAGCACCCGGGAGTAGTGAAACTCGTGCCCCCGGATCTCCGTGCCGACCTCATAAAACGGATTCTCGTTTTCGACGGTCACAACCGTATACCCATGCCCCTGCGGCCGTGAATAAAAATCAAAGGTCAGCGGCAATACCCCGACCATCGGGTATGATTTTTTTTCCAGTACCAGTTCTTCCCCCAGATACATCAGTCCACCGCATTCCGCGTAAATCGGCAGGCCGTCTTCGGCCATTGCCTTCAACTCTTTTCGAAAACGTTTGTTTTCTGCCAGTTTCCGGGCATGGGTTTCCGGAAATCCACCCCCGATATACAACCCATGCAGTTCCGGTAGTGTTTGGCTTGTCAATGGGCTGATAAAAACCGTCTGTGCACCGGCTTGCTCCAGCGCATTAATGTTTTCAGGATAGTAAAACTGAAATGCCGAATCTTTAATGATGCCGATTACAGGCCTGTCGGCTTCAGCGCGGGTTCCCTGTCCGCTGTCCTCTGTCTTCTGTTCTCTGTCCTCGGTGACTTCAAGGGGTGGCAGATCACGGATGCGTTCATAAATCGCGTCTAAATCGATGTAGTCTAAAGCAATCTGCGCGGCAGTATCAATGGATTCGACGGCCCAATCATGTTCGGGAGTCGGCACCAGGCCCATGTGGCGCTCGGGAAAAATCTGGGTTCTCAGTTTCGGTATGGCGCCGAGCACCGGAACCCCGCAATAGTGTTCGATGTTGTCGCGCAGGATACGTTCATGACGGGAGCCCGCCACCCGATTGAGCACAACCCCTTTAATCATCACATCCGGATCAAACTGTATTAAACCCGAAATGACCGCCGCCATCGTGCGGGTAATTTTGGTGCAATCCACGCACAGCAAAACCGGGGTTTTCAGCAATTTGGCCAGCTCGGCTGTGCTGGTGCTGCCGGCCAGATCGATACCGTCAAAAAGTCCGCGGTTGCCCTCGATGACCGCAATATCATCTTGGCGGGTGTGGACCAAAAAGGATTGTAAAATTTGAGGTGTCTCTAAAAGGAAGGTATCCAGATTATAACAGGGCTGGCCGGCCGCCAAGGCCAACCAGCCCGTGTCGATATAATCCGGACCTTTTTTAAACGGTGAGATGGACTTATTCTGCTTTTTCCACGCAGCGATCAGTCCGATGGAAAGAATGGTTTTGCCCGAACCGCCGCGCAAAGCGGCAATTATGATTCGGGGAAAATTCACACTCCCCCCCTGTTTTGAAATGGCGTTCAAAAATCAGAAAAAATTAAAACCGGCTGTAGGCAAATAAAAAACGACTTAATCATGCTCTTCGGCGGCTGCCTGTTTGCCGGTGCCTTTAAGCCCATATAATGATGTGCTGCCGCTGGACCAGTATTCCAGAACCTCTTCCTGCACCAACCGATTGATAACTTTTTTGGCTTCGCGGGGTTTGGCCTCTAAAATTTTGGCCAGGTCATTAAAATAGAATTTGGTCTTGGTTTTTGATTTCTTTTGCAATTTTTCGACAATTTTAGCTTTTGATTCCTCGTAATCGAGAGCCATAATTTCCCTCTTTTCAGAAAAATGCAGGGGCCACCCCTGTGGGGTAAGCCCCCTGCAGGTTTGGTTTAGTGCTTAAAACTTAAAATGCGTGGTCTGGCGCCAAGTAAAGTACGCCGGATCGCGGAAATCATCGATCAGATGGTGAGTAAACTCAAGCTCACATTTCTCAAAGAATCTTTCCCATCCGATCCGCTCGGCCCATTCACCCAGACGCTCATATTTGTTGGCTTCTTTCTCA
>JASFIX010000554.1:0-3491 GCA_050122435.1 Desulfobacterales bacterium | reverse complement strand
GACAGACCCTGCCGCCGGTGGCCGAAAAAACGACGGTGAAACAGGAGATGCAAATTAAAGTGGAGCCCATGCCGCAGCCGGAATTTCAGGGCTCCCTTTATGCGGTTGGCAGTTCCTTCAATGATTTTTTCATCGACACCAAGGCGCGTCAAGTGGGCGATATCGTTACCGTCAAAATTTCCGAGTCATCCAAGGCCACCAATTCGGCCGACACCAAAACCGGCCGGACCTCCAGCCTGGAAGCCGGTATTGACACCCTTTTCGGTACCGAAGATTGGTACCGTAACAAAGTTTTAGACGAAATACCGAACCGGCTGCCGAGGCCCGACCCATTTGGAAATCCATCGGTCAAAGGTAGCATGACCTCCGATTTTGATGGTTCAGGGAGCACATCGCGTAGCGGAGATCTCAGTGCGTTTATCACCTGCCGGGTCACCCAGGTAATGCCGAACGGTAATCTCTATATCGTCGGATCCCGCGAGGTACTGGTCAACCACGAAACCCAGATGATTATTCTATCCGGGGTTATACGCCCGCGGGACATCGATGACGATAACGTTATACTATCCACCTTTATTTCCGACGCCAAGATTGCTTACAGCGGAAGCGGCATCGTCAATGACCGGCAGCGTCCCGGCTGGCTGGCGAATTTGCTGAATTCAGTCTGGCCCTTCTAAATTTTGGTGGCGAGGGAAAATTAATGATGAATAAACGTTTACCAATATCAGGGTTCTTAATGATCATCTCCCTTGTACTGGTTGTGACAAACGGCATCTTTTTGATACCCGATGCCAAAGCTGTCCGTATCAAGGATATTGCCGACATCAAAGGGGTACGCCAAAACCAGCTGGTGGGCTATGGATTGGTAGTTGGATTGGAAGGCACTGGAGACAGTGACGACTCTTTGTTCACTATTCAATCCTTGGCCAGTCTGCTGGAAAAAATGGGCGTAACCGTCCAGCCAGACGACATTGACGATGTCGAAAATGTGGCGGCGGTGATGGTAACAGCAGATTTGCCGCCGTTTGCAGCTCTGGGAAGTCGTATCGATGTGCTGGTCAGTTCCATCGGCGATGCGGAAACGCTGCAGGGTGGCACGCTATTGTTTACCCCCTTAAAAGGCGCTGACGGAAGCGTATACGCGGTTGCCCAGGGACCTGTGAGCACCGGCGGATTTGCTGTCAGCGGGAATTCCGGTGATCAGGTCCAAAAGAATTTTCCCACGGTGGGTCGAGTTGTTGGTGGCGGGCTGGTGGAAAAAGAAATCCAATCAAATTTCAATCAAAAAAAATCCCTGACCCTGGCATTACACGACCCTGATTTCACAACCGCCAGCCGGGTGGCCCAGGCCATCAATCGTGCCTTTTACAGCCAGCTTGCACAAACCGAAAATGCCGGTTCGATTCGCGTCAGTGTTCCTGAAAATTACCAGGGCAACACGGTTCAGTTTGTGACCCTGGTTGAAAGCCTGGGCGTAACCCCGGATATGATATCCAAGGTGGTGGTCAACGAACGCACCGGTACGGTGATTATGGGTGAAAATGTACGTATTGCTACTATCGCAATTGCCCATGGCAACTTGAGCATCCAGATAAATGAATCTCAGAATGTTTCCCAGCCGTTACCGTTTTCACGCGGCGGGCAAACGGTTGTCACACCGGAATCGGATATCGTGGTTCAGGAAGGAAAAAATCCCATATTTCTGGTGGAATCGGGCGTCAGCATCGGAGAGCTTGTCAAGGCTTTGAATGCTCTTGGTGTTTCGCCCCGCGATCTGATCGCCATTTTTCAAGCCCTTAAAGCAGCAGGGGCGTTACAGGCTGAATTGGAGGTCATCTAATGACAGACCTATTATCCACCCCCAAGTTACCCGTTAATCTGTCCGATATTGCTGTCGGCACAAAACGGCGCATTCAACGCATGCAGAATGCTAAAAAAAGCGCGCATTCGGGCCAGGGAACCGATCCAAAGCTGCGTGATGTCAGCAGACAGATGGAATCATTGTTCATTCACCACCTGCTTAAAGAAATGCGGGCCACAATTCATAAGTCCGGTTTTATCAGCGGTGGTCGAGCTGAAGAAATTTATACATCGATGATGGATGCGGAAATGGCGGTTAAAATAGCTGAAAGAGGCGGGATCGGCTTATCGGAAATGTTGCTAGATCAACTCAGCGACCCTCCTTCTGAGGAAAAGGAAGTAAAATCCGATGAGAATCAATAAAATTATTTCTAAAGTTTTTAGATATTTATCCGATAAACCCTTTGGAGGTCCATGCACCTGATCGGTATTTACAGGGAAGGAAAATTTTCAGATGGAACACCTGCTAGAAAAACTGCTGGGATCACTTGAACAAGCAACTGTACTTTATCAATCGTTGTACCGGGTATTACAAAATGAAAAGGATGCGGTTGTGGGATTGAATTTACAGCAGCTCAATGAGGCTTGTAAAGCCAAAGACAATCTGCTTTTGAAGCTTCGAATTCTTGAAGAACAGCGCGAGAAGATTATGGATCGGGTGACAGCTGAGTTAGGCCGCTCAACACAGGGGTTGACCATAACTGAACTTTCACTGCTGGTCGATGAACCCTATGCCGAAAGCTTGCGAGAGCGCAGCAAAGATCTTCTGGCTCTGATTCAGGCCTTGCAGGCTGCCACCCAGCAAAATAAATTCTTAATGTCACATTCGATGCAGCTCATCCAGGGCTCCTATAATCTTTTAAACAACCTGATGGCTGCCAATCCGGTATATTACCAGAGCGGCAACGTTCAAAACAATGTGCAGACCGGAAAACTATTAAACGGTGACATTTGAAAAAATGCGGATTCTTGTGCCCATAGGCGATATGAAGATTGGTCATGCACCGGAGGTGCTGGCGACTGAAGCTTTAGGCAGTTGCCTGTGTTTAACGGTGTATGATCCTATTTTACAATTGGGCGGTCTTTTACATGCGATGCTGCCCCTGTCAAAGGTCAACACCCAAAAAGCGGCGCAAAATCCGTTTATGTTTGTCGATACCGGTATTCCGGAATTATTTCAGGCATTGTCTGAAAACAATACCCACAAAGACCAGTGGAAAATTAAAGCCGTCGGTTGCGGCAATCCCATGGGAGCTAAAGAGGTATTTAAAATTGGTGAGCGAAATTACCGGGTGCTGCAAGAGATGCTTTCAAAAGAGGGGATCTGTGTGGCAGGTGAAGATATCGGTGGAACGATCAGTCGAAAGGTTGCTCTTGATCTGGCAAGCGGCCAGACCATTGTTTATAGCAACGGCACAGAGAGGGTCTTATGAGAGACACCAAATTAAACATAATCCTGGCCATAATTGATTCATTTCCCAGCATACCGGGTGCAGGGGCCAGGATGCTCGCACTGCTCCAGGAACAGGATACCAAGGTATCTGAAATAGAAGAGATCTTGCGATACGATCCGGGGTTGACCGCCAATGTTCTTAAGCTCGCAAACTCGGCTTATTTTGGCGTTCCTTCAA
>JASFIX010000553.1:0-3494 GCA_050122435.1 Desulfobacterales bacterium | reverse complement strand
CGACACTGACCTATGAGCCCATCGGTGTGGGGGTACCGGCGGGTGATCCCTTGCTGGTCAACTGGGTGGAAAATTTTATGGGAATTGCCGCGGAAACCGGCTTATTGGAAGAACTGAAGAGAAAATGGCTTCTGCAGGCGGACTGGTTGAATCGGCTACCGTAATCCGGTTTTGGTGAAAAACCGGATAGTTAATGGTTATTTGTGATTTGTTATTTGTATTAAAAAAAGCGGAATGATTATGCCCGGGGCTCATTCGGGCGGATCATTCCGCTTTGTTTATCATTCCGCATTCCCAAATCTGAAATCTGCAATCCGCAATCAGTTGTCTTCCAGAAACTTTCCGTTTTTAAATTCACCGCTAACCTCTTTGCCGTCCGGATAGACAAGCGTCCCCTGTCCGGACCACTCGCCGTTTTTGAATTCACCGCTATATTTGCGGCCATCGGGATAGGTCATGGTCCCCCGCCCGGTACGTTCACCGAATATGAAGTCGCCCACGTATTTGCGGCCGTCCGGAAAAAAAAGGGTGCCTTTTCCGTGGCGCTGGTCGCTTTTAAATTCACCGATATAATGGCGACCGTCCGAGTATGTCAATTCACCCTGGCCGTTGCGCTCGCGGTACTTCCACTGACCAACATATTTGGTGCCATCCGGCATGGTATAGGTGCCTTCAACGATCTCATTTTCTTTCCATACACCTACGAGTTTGCGGCCACCGGGCAAAAGAAACACACCCTCTCCGTGGCGCAGGCCGTCTTTGAAATTGCCGATAAATTTTTGACCGGTGCTGGTGACCAGCGTCCCGTAACCGTTGATGCAATCGCCCTCGATACACTCATCTGCATAAACACCAAGTGGAGCGATGGCAGCGAATACAAACAGGGCAATTAAAAATGGTCTCATCTTCTCCGTTCCTTATTGTATTTATATCAAAAAAACTGCTCAAGCCGACGTCTTTGGATATGGCCCTTGTAATTATTGCTTTGACTTTCTTGATACGTACATACCTACAAACCAGGCGACCACAACGACCAGATAAATTTGGCCTGTAATCGCTTCCAAAACTGCAAAAGATACAGCATGGTTACCGATGGGTGTAATGTCGCCGTATCCTAAAGTGGTAATTGTTACCAAGCTGAAATATAAATAAATATTTTCTGCAAGCAGAAGTTTATCATGTGCCACTGCAAAAGATTCAGGATACAGGTTCTCTATTAACCGATAAATAAAAGTCCACATCAGTGCAAGAAGCAGATATACGGCAACCGCAGCAGATATGGTCTGTCTGGTAACCTGCTGTTCTGAAAAAATAAAATTCAAAATCGAAATAACAGCAAAACCAAAGAGGGTCAACCCGCAGAGATAGCCGATTGTGAGCAGGGTGTTGTTCGCTGGAACATCCTCTGTCCACACTGCAAGAAGCGTTGGAATAAGCAAGATTACAGCGATTATTATGTGAAGTTTTTTTTGAGAGACAGCATAAATCGTGGCAATAAAAATGATCGAAAAAAACAGCTCCATGAAAACACGAAGCCTTATGAAGGGCTCTGTAAAAGGACCCAGCACAATCAGCGCCACCATGAAGACGATCAGAAAGAGAAATCTATCCTTGTAACAAGCTTTTGCAAAAGACAAAAACAATTTATCTCTCATAAGCCGACTAATTGCCTCCTGTCTGGGACGAGCAGACAGCTTCTCGTTTTTTTAGGACGACGCCCAATAAGGCTTTGAACCGTTGGCCTGCGCGCAGGCATGATTTATGCCGCTATGGGTATCGCATTTGAAGAAATAAGGTAGCAGTATTTGTTCATATTGGCAAAAACAATTTTTAATCTACTACCCCTTCTGTTTCTTTTGTTCGATCAGTTCTACTTTTTGTTTCAACCTATCGATTATCTGATCCGGGGTTTCCTTGCGGAGTAAGTGCTGAAATTGAGCACGATAATTTCTCACAGCGCTGATCCCCAGTGCCTCAATATCATAAACCTTCCACAATCCCCTGCGTTTGATCATGCGAAGGTTCACCGGAATTTTCTGGCCCTTCCAGACGACTTTGATGCGTACCAAAGCCCGCGTGTCGGATCTCATCTCCTGGCCCACATAGATGAGTCTTTCGTCTTTGTATTTTTCCTGTAACTTGCCCATATAAAATTTGCCTAAAAATTCGGCAAACACCCTGACAAACTCTTTTCTTTGGGATGGGGTAAAATTTTTCCAGTTTGAAGCCAGCACCTTTTTGGAAAATACCCGGAAATCAAATAGCTGCTCCAAGATGGTGCGCAGCTGTTGCTGCTGCGCTTCTTTTCGATCCGCGTTAATAAATTCAGGGTCTTTTAAGACCCGGAACCCCGCTTCGACGCCTCTCTGCAGCGCTTCTATCGGCTGCTCTCCATCCGCCGATGCCGGGATCGCCATTAAAATAAAAAAGCAACCCATTAGAATTTTTCGTATGGAACGCGTCATTGATAAAGCGATTTTCTTCATTGAATTATGAACCACCATATCATAAAGGAAACAAAGGCCGTTTGACTTCTCAAACGGCCTTTTCGTTTAGCAAACGGCTTTACCCACAAGACATTTATTTGGCGGGTGCCGGTTCTTCCGATTCCGGCTCTTTGCATACGCTGGTTGGATCAGCCATCAGTGCCAGATCCGCATAGCGCGCATTGAATTGCGCTTCCAGTTCGCTGTGCAACTTATCCGCCTCATCCGGGAAGGTGCGCTTCAGGGACGCAAACCGAATCTCACCTTCCAGAAACTTGCGTAAGGTACCGTCCGGCTCTTTGGAATCCAGGATAAACGGATTTTCTCCCTTTTCCTTGAGCGTCGGGTTATATCGGTACAGCGGCCAGTAGCCGGACTGGACGGCCAATTTCTCTTCCTCCTGGCTTTTACCCATGCCGGCCAGGATCCCCTGGTTGATACAGGGTGAATAGGCCAGGATAATGGAAGGCCCATCATAGCTTTCCGCTTCCAAAATGGCCTTCATCATCTGCTGTTTGCTGGCGCCCATGGCCACGCTGGCCACGTAGATGTAACCGTAGGACATCATCATCTGACCCATATCCTTTTTGGGTGTCTTTTTTCCGGAAGCCGCAAACTTGGCAACTGATCCGGTCGGCGTTGCCTTGGAGGACTGGCCCCCGGTGTTGGAGTATACTTCCGTATCCATGACCAGAATATTGATGTCTTCGCCGGTTGCCATCACATGATCGATACCACCGAAACCGATATCATAGGCCGCCCCGTCGCCGGCAAACACCCAGTATGACTTTTTGGTAAACAGTTTGGCGTAACCGGCAATTTCTTCTAGAAGCGCATTGCCGTTTTGCCGGCTCAGCAGGGCCTTGAGCTGATCGCCGAATTTCCTGGAGCCCTCCGGATCTTTGAAGTTGTCCAGCCAGCCCTGCATGGCATCTTTGATGTCCTGGGTAACATCGGCTTTGAGGGCGTCTTTCATCAAATCCGCTACCTTATAGCGCTGCTGCAGGG
>JASFIX010000552.1:0-3498 GCA_050122435.1 Desulfobacterales bacterium | reverse complement strand
ACGTCATCTCCTCATTCTCTTGATCAGGGCGTCCCAGATGACCCTGAATACTATTTTTATGAGACTCGGTTTCGGCAGATCGTCTGCTTTTAGCGGCGCCCCGGGGGCAATATCCGCTTTAGCCCCCGTGATGGCCGTATTAAAGCTATCAAGTCCCTGTTTGACCAGAGAATCAGCGACCTGTTCCATAAAACCACCCACCATGCTGGCCATGGGACCACTAATATCGACATTGACAGCGTAAACCACCTTACTTTCCTCATCACTGCTTTTTTCAAATTGCATTTCCCAGGTTCCGTCGATCTTGCCTAGTCCCCCCTGCCCTTCGATCGAGCCTTTTATCATATCAAAGGGATTTTTTTCTAGTATTCTGAGGGTACCGGAATAGTTTCCCTGAATCGCAGGGATCCCCAGAACCATCTTGATCTTGTATTCGTCATCAGCCGGTTGGGCAATGTCTTTACAGCCCGGAATCACCTTCGACATAAATGCCGGATCAAAAATAACGTTCCATATTTCTTCCGGGGATGCTTCAATAACACCCTCGCCCCCCACCTTCATTTCCACAATGCCTCCTCCTGGCCAAAATTCAATAAAGCTTGAATTCAAATGACGTGATATCTTAATTAGCACGAGTCGGGGTTCCCATAGGCAAGGCATTTAAGGGCGAAGCCATAGTAAACTATGCTTCGGCCTTAATAACGCAGCATATGGGAGCCTCCGGCTCGCCCAGAGGGTGAAAATAAATGAGAAATAAAAAAGACCTTCATCCGATATACTATTTTAAGAAATTCCCATTTATTTTCACGCAAAACATAGATATTACCATGCTTTCGCCATACTCTCCAACGCCGGGCGGTCCAGTCTGAATGGGGAGACATCCAGTGATGTTTTTTCACCCGCAATCATTTCTGCGGTCAAAATTCCGGAAATCGGTCCGGTGGCATTGCCAAAGGTATGTCCTGAATTGACCAGCAGCCCCTCGAACTCGGGAACAAAATCAATCACCGGCAAACTATCCGAGGTAAAAGGCACAACGCGTCCCCAGGCCCTGTCAAAAACGGCATTTTTAAGTGCGGGGAAATTACTGTACATCGACTCCACCATGACCCCCACACCCCGTGTATCCGCTGTATTGGCGATTTCGACCGATGCGGGGTAATCCATCGGGATGCCAAAGAGCATGTTGCCCGCTTTCATTTGATTGGCGGCCTGCAGAAATAAGGTTTCATAACGCCATTCATAGTCCACCCGAAACGCTTCATCATTATAGCTTGGCAGATCTTGAAACAGTTTGTATTGCTTAGCACTTTCGGGGCCATAGAGACATTTATCCAGCAGTCTTTCCTCCAGGGGCGCGGTGGTCATTAATTGAAGGCGCATGGAGAATATCCCCAAATTGAGACCGAGCATCTCGGTCAGCTGAGTCGTGCGTCCTCCGGCAGCCAGCACCACATATTTGGATTCGATATCCCCTTCAGCGGTTTTAACGCCGGTGACTTTGGACTTGTCTGTATTGACCGATAGGACTTCGGTGCCGGTTCGGATGAGGGCACCATGTCTGCGGGCGGCGTTGGCAAAGGCGCGGACATACAGCGTCGGATTCACGAGACAATCCAATGGGCAAAAGGTGGATCCGATGGTGCTTTGCGGTAGAAGCGGCGCCATCTCCAGCGCCTCTTTTTTATCCAGCAATTGCATGGTAACACCGTCTTTATTGCGCTGTTCGACAAATTCCTTCATGATGGGCAGCTGCGCCTCTTTATCGAAATAAATCATGCCGCCGTTTTGACGCAGTTCAAAGTCATAATCGAGTTCATCGGGTAAATCCGGGGCAATCCGGTGTGTGGCGCTGGCCAAATCCAATTGGGGTCCTGGAATTCTGGTATGCATGAAGATATAACCGATGTTATGACCCGTTGCCCCGCTCGCCAGGTCACCTGATTCAAGCAAAATAACATCGAACCCCTTTTTTGCCAGATAATAGGCAGCTGTGCATCCGATAATGCCGCCGCCAACGATAACAACATCACACCGATTATCTAAGCCGATATTATGTCCCATAATATCATCCTCCTTTTGCGTGATTGAGATACATCACATAACCTTTTAAAACGAAATCGTGTTATCATCCTTCCGTCCTATCATTTTGCTGCGGTTCTAGAGCTAATATTTTGCGGGCCTCATCCGGTGTGGCCACTTCCCTTCCCAGCTCTCTACTCAATCGGACGATCCTTTCGACAAGCTTTTCGTTGGTCGCCAATTCTCCCTTTTTATAGTAGATGTTATCCTCCAACCCGACCCTCACATGTCCCCCCATCAGTACAGCGTGAAGGTTCATTCTTAGCTGGGCAGCTCCAATGCCTGACACCGTCCATGTACTTTCCGCGGGCAAGCCGCTGGACAGATGGACCAAATGTTCTATTTTTGCGGGCATCGCCCCCTGCAGCCCCATCACAAAGTTGAAGTGTAGCGGTCTATCCGCCAGACTCCGATCTGCCAATGCGACCGCATTGTTTATCATGCTTAAATCAAATATCTCCATCTCTGGTTTTATCGCAAGACGATGCATCTCGTTGGCCAGCGCTTCGATCAAGTCCGGCGGGTTGACATAGGCTGAATTGCGAAAATTCACCGAACCGGTTGTCAAACTGGCCATCTCGGGGCACATCTGCAGACGTTGGATGCGGCTTTCCAAATCGGTACCGGCCCTACCCCCTGTTGAAACCTGGATAATCAAATGGGATCGCTCTCGAATCCGATTGACGATCTCATGAAAAATCTGGGGATCATCCGAAGGATTTTCATCTTCATCCCGTATATGGATGTGAACGATGGACGCCCCTTCATCTTCACAGCGGAGCGCGCAGGTGACGATTTCTTCAATTGTTACGGGGACATGCGGCGTATCCTTTTTTTTAGGGATGGATCCTGTGGGTGCGACTGTTATAATCAGCTTTTCCATATGAAATATTTTTCCTTCATTGTATTAATTAAACGCAGGTATATTTTCTAAATTATACTAGGCCGTGTGCCTTCTCAGCGCTTTTTAATATTCTCTCCAACTCTTTGACGACGGCCGGCTCTAGACTTACCGGTTCGGACTCGTTTAAAAGTTCAAACGCTTTCTTCTGAGCCATTTGCTCAAGGCTTAAACTTCCCTTCTTGGCCCAGTCTTCATAGGTTCCCTTGCTGCATAGATCGGAAAGGCACAGCTCCTTGCGCATGTGCGCCAGGGTATGCTGATTACCCAAATACTGCCCCCCCGGCCCGACCTCTTTGATTAGATCAACAGCAAGCCTTTCTTCATCCAGAACAATTCCCTCCAGGATTCGTTTGGTGCGCTTGGCGATATCGTCATCGATCACCAGTTGGGCGAGGCTGACCGCATAATTGCTTTCGAGCGTTCCGGCACAATTGTTCAGATTCGCGCCGGCCAGGACCGCCATCAAAAGGTTGCCCTGTTTTTCGAACCCGGCCTGACAATCCACCTGTTTT
>JASFIX010000551.1:0-3507 GCA_050122435.1 Desulfobacterales bacterium | reverse complement strand
TACGATTTTATGGGTTACCTTCATCTACAGCCCAATCGCCCACTGGGTATGGGGCGGCGGCTGGATGGGCAATATGGGCGCCCTTGATTTTGCAGGCGGCACGGTGGTGCACATTAACGCCGGTGTGGCCGGACTGGTGCTGGCACTAGTGCTCGGCAAGCGCATCGGCTATGGCAAAGAAGCCATGTTTCCGTCCAGCATTGCGTTCACCGCATTGGGCGCGGCGCTTTTATGGTTTGGCTGGTTCGGCTTTAACGCTGGCAGTCAGCTGGCCGCTGATGGTGTAGCCGGTTCGGCCTTTTTGGTCACCAACACTTCGGCGGCAATGGGTGCGCTGGCCTGGATGTTTGCAGAATGGCTGGTGGACAAAAAGCCAACCGTTCTGGGTTTGGCTTCTGGAATTGTTGCCGGGCTGGTGGCAATTACACCGGCAGCCGGGTTCGTTAATTTGCCGGCCGCTCTGATCATCGGTCTCGTCGCTGGCTTGCTGGGCTTTTACTTTGTGGCCAAGGTCAAACATAAACTGGGCTATGATGATTCCCTGGATGCCTTTGGCGTACATGGAATGTGCGGTCTCTGGGGTGCGTTGGCCACCGGGCTGTTTGCCAATCCGGCGGTAAACGAAGCCGGTAAAGGTCTGTTTTACGGCAATCCGAAACAATTGTGGATCCAGATTGTTTCCATCGTGGCCACCGCCGTCTTTACTGCGGTTGGCACCCTGATCGTTATCTATGTCACTAAATTTTTAACCGGTGGATTGCGTGTCACCGAAGAAACCGAGGTTGCCGGCCTCGATAGCTCTATTCATGGTGAAAGAGGTTTTGAAATTCAATAGTCAATAGCACCGGACATAAAAATAAAATAGCATTCAAAGGAAAAAAGGAGGTTTTAATATGCGGAAAATCGAGGCGATCATCAAGCCCTTTAAACTCGATGACGTCAAAGAGGCCTTGAACAAAATCGGCATCCAGGGGATGACCGTTTCAGAGGTCAAGGGATATGGGCGTCAGAAAGGCCATAAGGAAATCTACCGCGGCGCCGAATATGCAGTGGATTTTATTCCAAAAATTAAAATTGAAATTGTGATCGATGCCGACCGCGCCAATCAGGTCGTTGAAACGATCCGGGAGGCAGCCAACACCGGCAAAATCGGCGATGGTAAGATTTTTGTGCTACCGGTAGAGGAAGCCCTGCGGGTGCGGACGGGTGAGACCGGCACCGATGCTATATAAATATAAAGCATAGCGCAAAGGACCCAATGGCGTCTTTGAGGCGTTGACGCGACGACAAGGGTCAGGGAGGCTGCAGCCACCAATGAGCTCAGAATCTTTTAACAGCTAAAATTAGGTAAAAAGGGAATCAACCCTTTAACTATTTATCCAATTAACGATTCAACTAAGAAAGAGGAGGAACTATCTGATGACACCCAAAGATGTGTTGGACATGGCAAAGGAAAACGGTGCAAAGGTCGTCGATCTGAGATTTATGGATTTTCCGGGATTATGGCAGCATTTTACGGTTCCGATCAGCGAGCTGGAAGAATCCAGTTTTGAAGACGGCTTTGGATTTGACGGCTCCAGCATTCGCGGCTGGCAGCCGATCCACGCCAGTGACATGCTGGTGGTTCCCGACGCTGCCACCGCAAAAATGGACCCTTTTTATGAAGCTCCGACCCTGGTATTGATCTGCAACATCGTAGATCCGGTCACCCGCGAACCCTACACCCGTGATCCGCGAAATATTGCACAAAAAGCCGATGCTTATTTAAAAAGCAGCGGCATCGGCGATGTGGCCTATATCGGGCCGGAAGCTGAATTTTTTATCTTTGATGATATCCGTTTTGAATCCACCCGCTTCTCGGCCTTTTACGAGATCGATTCCGTCGAGGGCAACTGGAACACCGGCCGCGACGAGGGGCCCAACCTGGGCTACAAGCCGCGCCACAAAGAAGGCTATTTTCCGGTTCCGCCCATGGACAAATTTCAGGATTTGCGCACCGAGATGGTCTTGACTCTGGAAAACCTGGGAATCGAAATCGAGGCCCAGCACCACGAAGTGGCCACCGCCGGACAGGCCGAAATCGACATGCGCTTTAAACCCCTGCTGCAGATGTCAGATCAGCTCATGTGGTTTAAATATGTGCTGAAAAACGTGGCCTATCGTCATAATCACACCGTCACTTTCATGCCCAAGCCGCTGTTTGAGGACAACGGCACCGGTATGCATACCCACATCAGCATCTGGAAAGAAGACCAGCCACTGTTTGCCGGTAACAAATATGCCGGAATATCTCAAGAGGCGCTTTACGCCATCGGCGGTATCCTGAAGCACTGCCGTGCTCTGACCGCGTTTACCAACCCGACCACCAACTCTTACAAGCGTCTGGTGCCGGGTTTCGAGGCCCCGGTCAATCTGGCATACTCCAGCCGCAACCGCAGCGCCGCGGTCCGTTTGCCGATGTATTCAACTTCGCCCAAGGCGAAACGCATCGAGTTCCGAACCCCGGATCCGTCCTGCAACGGGTACCTGGCCTTTTCAGCTATGCTGATGGCCGTCATTGACGGCATCCAGAACAAAATCGATCCGGGCGAGCCGCTGGATAAAGACATTTATAATCTTCCCCCGGAAGAATTGGCTGAAATCCCGTCGGCTCCCGGATCTTTAGATGAGGCCATCGATTCTTTAAAAGAAGATCAGGAATTTCTGTTAAAAGGTGATGTGTTCACTCAGGATGCCATCGATATGTGGATTGAATACAAAACCGAAAATGAAATCAACGACATCAAACTGCGGCCGCATCCCCACGAGTTCTACCTCTATTACGATATCTAAGGCGCATTTCGCCGCTTAGTCCGCCTTCGGCGGATTGAGCCCTTAAAAACAAAAACAGCCCCGCCTTTCTTGGTGGGGCTGTTTTTATACTAGTTAAAAACTGCCAAAACGGGTTTCAGAGGGCTTAGATTTTATCCGCTGACAAGGCTTTATTTGATTCGAAAGCGGAGCGTACACGTCAGTACGCGAGCATTTTGAATCAAATTATAACACCGTCAGCGGGCAAAAGATGAGCCCTCTGAAACCCGTTTTAGCGGTAGTGTTTGTAATTCACGCCATACTTCTGGGCCTTGTAGGCAAATTTTCTCACGGTCGTATTTAAAATTTCGGCTGCCATGGTGATGTTGCCCCGGGTGTTTTTCAGGGCGTCGATGATCATCTCTTTTTCTAAGCTGGCAACGGCATCTTCCAGTGAGAGTGTGGGCACGGTGCCTGATTCCTTGCCGGTTTGTAGGGTCGGCGGCAGGTGATAGCTGTGAATCACACCCTCCTCGCAAAGCAGCACCGCACGCTCGATGCAATTTTCAAGTTCTCTTACATTTCCCGGCCAGTGGTATTCCATGAGCATGTCAATGGCCGGTGTTGACAATCTTTTTATATTTTTGTGATTTTCCCTGGCATATTTTTCAAGAAAATAGTCCGCCAGTAGCAAAATATCGGTTTTGCGCTCGCGTA
>JASFIX010000550.1:0-3520 GCA_050122435.1 Desulfobacterales bacterium | reverse complement strand
TTACGGTCGCCAAAAGCCTGGCCGCCGGTATGCCGCTGGCTGCCGTTATCGGTAAACAGGAAATCATGGACGCCATCCATCCCTGGGGATTGGGCGGAACCTACGGCGGAAACCCGGTGGCATGTCGTGCCGCACTGGCGGTGCTGGAAGCTTTCGAGGAAGAAGGCCTGGTCGAAAAAGCAGCCGAGCTGGGGCAAAAGCTGAAAGCGCGCTTTGAAAAGTGGCAGGAGCAATTTGCGATTATCGGAGAAATCAGAGGCCTGGGTGCCATGCTGGGCCTGGAGCTGATCAAAGGTGACAATCGGGAACCCGCCGCAGATGAAGCCAAACAACTGGTGAATTTCTGCTACGAAAGGGGATTGGTGATCCTGGCCTGCGGCAGCTTCGGTAACATCATTCGGATTCTGGCACCGTTTGTGATTACGGATGAACAATTAGAGCAGGGTTTTGCCATTATGGAGGAAGGGTTATCGACCCTTTAACACGCCAATGAATAAAAAAATGAACACGAACTTGGCAAACTTTGCTGAGATCAAACAGAATCTGGATCCGTCTTTTCATTATATCATTTTTGAAAAGACCGTAAACCCGGGCGATGGTACGGACTTCAGCGAGATCAGCACATTTATCACGCGCTATCAGGAATCCGTCATCGAACAGAAGGTGCATCGTGACCCAAGCGGAAAACATCTTTTGCTCGTTGTAAAATTAAACACGGATGAATTGGAGGAGATTTCACAGGAAATCGTAAATCTCACCTTTCCGGAGGACATCACAGTTTATGTCTACGGCCGTCGTCCCAGCATTGAAACCGCTTGAAGTAAAAAGCAATTAAAAAAGAATTAAGGGAGGACATCATGGGAAAAATTTTTACCCGTTACGGTGACGGGACGCCCACCGAAATGAGCGAAAGTGAGCTCAGGGCGGATCTGGAAGCCGGCACCGAAGACGCAGCGGATCGCGGCAAAATCCCGCCGTTATCCGAAGACGAGCTAAACCATTTATTTGATATTTTTAGCTCTCCCCATAAATTTATCAGTGTGGAGCCCGGGAATGAAATCGTTTTGACCTATGATGGTGCCCACGTGAAAATGCGGCGTCACGGAGTCAATGTCGAGCGAATTCAGGGTCTGCAGATTTACGAAAAAGTCATGGGTGCCGACACCTTGGAACTCTGTCATGTTGACTATAGTTTCAAGCCCATCAAACCGATGGTTACCTTTGAGCAGCCGGTTATGGAACAGGCGCTTTTGATCACCCATGCACCGATGTTTTATGGCGCCATGCCAAATCTTGGCCTGTATTCCCAGCCGGACGGCCCCTTCCCCAATCCGTCTGAACTGATGCCGGCCGGAAAAATCGAAGAGGCCCAGGAGTCTCATGAGAAATCCGTTGAAGCCGCCGTCGAAGATATCGTTTACATCGGCAGTTGCATGCTCGAATGCGGGGCCGACGGGATTAACATCGACTCGACGGGCGCAGCCGGCGATGCCGATTTTCTGGCGGCGCTGTTGGCCACCCAGAAGTTAAAGGAAAAATACCCGGACACCTGTATCGAGATCGGCATGGCCGGTGAATTTATTCTGGGGATGCACGCCGGTTTAGAATTTGAAGGCACCCGGCTGGCCGGCCTGTACCCCCACGATCAGGTAAAACTGGTTGAAAAGGCCGGAGCGACCATCTATGGTCCGGTGGTCAATACCAATACCACCCAGTCCACCCCCTGGAATGTCGCCCGGGTGGTAACGTTCACAAAAGCAGTCGGCGAAGTCGCCAATATTCCCGTTCATCCGAATATGGGCATGGGTGTCGGTGCTGTGCCCACCTGTGACCACCCCCCCATCGATACGGTCTCCAGGGCCTCCAAAGCCATGGTGGAAATTTGTCGATTGGATGGGTTGTAGGTTGGCGTCGGCGATTTCTTCGCCATGGCGCTTGCTCACGCACACGCTTCGGGCATGGGCGGAATGCGGACCTCCGGAGATCTGGTCGCCCGCATGCAAATGACCCGGGGCATGAAAATTCAAGAAGCCAAAGAGTATGTCGCCAATAAATTAAATCTGTCGGTTCCCGAAATAGTCGATCCGGTCATTATGACCGAGGTCCGACAGGACCTGAAGCTGGGCTGCATGTCGCCGCAGGTCGGCGATGCCCATGGAATCGAGGCCAAGTTCCGGATTGCCGAAGTTCTGGATATCGATATCAATTGTGTCAACAAATTTAAGAACAAAGTTGGGTTTTAATTTTAAACCGCATTTGCAGAGGAGACAGGTTCATGTTAGACGAAAAGATCATTGAAGAAGCAAAACAACTGATTATCAAACAGAACAAGGAAGCGGCGGCCGAATTGGCCCAAAAGGTCATATCTGAAGGCGGCGCTCCCCTTGAACTATTGAACGAAGGGTTTATTCCCGGGATCAATAAAGTTGGTGATTTATTCGGGCGCGGCGAGCTGTTTCTGCCGGAATTGATCAAAGCGGCCGATACCATGAAAACGGTTACCGATATCGTCAACGAGGCGATCGCAGAAGGCCAGGAGAAGAAAGAGAGCCAGGCCAAAGTCCTCGTCGCCACGGTCAAAGGAGATGTCCACGATATCGGTAAAGCCATCGTGGTATCGCTGATGCGAGCCAACGGTTTCGAGGTTTTTGATCTGGGGCGCGATGTCGAAACGGATAAGATCATCGAAGAAGCCGAAAAGGTGGGCGCCGACATCATTGGCACCAGCGCTCTGCTGACGACCACCATGCCCAAACAGAAGGAGCTTGAAGAAGCGCTCAAAAGCGGCGGTTTAAGGGATCGTTTTAAAACGGTGGTCGGTGGGGCCCCGGTGACCCCTCGCTGGGCGGCCCGGATCGGTGCCGATGCCTATGCCGAGGACGCCCAGGACGGTGTTCTGAAAGTAAAAGAGCTCCTCGGACAGTCTTAGCAGAACCGGGCTCCAACTCCTTAACGAAATTGATTCAAAACCTCAGATCAGGTTCCCCGCTTTAACGCGGGATTGCACATCTTTATTTTAACAAATTAATGTGTGCATCAAGGCTAAAATTGACTAAATTTAGCTAAGGTTGGATGTGACTAAAATTATCGTTCACCGCAGAGACGCAGAGGGCGCAGAGAGAAAATTTCTTTATAAAAATCCTCTGCGGGCTCTGCGTCTCTGCGGTGAACTGCGATGACAGGGGGAATCATGCACGGATTTTACAACCGCATATTAAAAATCGATTTAAGCCAAAAAGATTTTTCAATTGACGCCCTCGGCGATGAGGTCCCGCAAAGTCTGCTGGGAGGCAAAGGATTGTGCTCGCAGCTTTTATTCGATCTCAACCCTCCGGGTGTGGATCCATTGTCCCCGGAAAATTGTCTAATTTTCGCGACCGGACCCAGCGCGGGAAGCTCTATCTGGGGGTCGTGCCGCTATGGGGTGTTTACCAAGTCGCCCCAGACCGGGTTTTATTCGGAATCTTATTCCGGGGGAACGGTGCCCGAGGCCATCGACAGCACCGGCTTTGATGCCATT
>JASFIX010000549.1:0-3533 GCA_050122435.1 Desulfobacterales bacterium | reverse complement strand
AATATCCTCCCGCCTGCTTTCCCTGAGCAGCGGTCTCACAATCCCTATCGGGAGCGTTCAATCCACATTACGGGACTACACGGCCAAGATTAAAAATGCCATGCCGGCACCAAAATCTGCAATAACTGGTTATCAGCGAAAACCCGATAAGATGGAGCTTTCCGCTGAATTGGATGCCAGTCTGGATCGGCTTTTTTCACCCAAACAAAAAGATCTCGTATTTAAAAAGCTGAATGGCGAAGCATTTACAAAAACAGAACGTGAATATTATTCCAGGATAGTGCGTAAAAAGTTGCTATCCATAGCCGATGCGCGGGTGAATCGTATTGCTATTAAACTCACACAAAAATAAAAGCTGCCTCAAAAATGCATATTACGCCCAAGGGCTGCGTTACAAACCGATTCGAAATGCTCGAATACTATCGTGTATGCTCCACTTTCGAATCGGTTTGCGCCTTGCCCTTAGCCGTAATCTCCTATTTTTGAGGCAGCTTTAGGTTTTATTTAATCGATACAGCACGGGTGATTGTTATAGACCAAATACAGCCTGAATGGCTTAATCGACAAAACATTCAGCAGGCTGGCGGCCAAACTCTATTTGGCGGTTAAAGTCAGGTAGAAAAATGGCGATATCGAAAGTGCATTTGATCGCCGGTGAATTTGAGGAATAAAGATGGAATTTTTTTGGGATATAGCGTTACATACAGTTGAATTACTGACATTGCTGTTTGGCGTTCTGGGGATGGCGTTTTCGCTGTTATTGCTGGCATCGCCCCGTCTGACGAAATCCCTCGGAAATTTCTTTAACCGGAATATCTCCATCAGCTATTCCTCCAATATTCTGGACAAAGATATTCCAACAGAGGCCTTTATTTACAGCCATCACGTCATTATCGGGTTGTGCCTTGCAGCCGGTTCATTATTTGCGCTCATTTTTTTCTTTATCAACATCGACATTTCCAATTTTGCGAAAGTGTTTTTAAGTTCTCAACAATATTTTAAGACGCTTGAAATCATCTTTTACTTTTTTGCCTGGATTGCGAGAATCGCATCCATCTGCGGACTGATAACTGGCATCGTTTTGCTGGTTGCGCCTCAAAAAATGCAAGCGGTCGAGAAAAAGCTAAATGTCTGGTTTGAAACCCGGACTTTTTTTGAAAAGCTGGATCAAACCGGTCCCGAGCTGGATGTCCTTTTTTTCCGTTATCCTTTTTTCTTTGGAATGGCCGGCGCGTTGATTTCCTTCCTGGTTATTACCCTGTCCATTGTTAATCTGCTCAGCTGACGTTTTATCCGAATAAACCCATTTTGCCTGCTTTTTGATTGACCTGCGCCCTCTAATACCCTAAAACCAATAAAACTTTTAGAACCTATCTAAAAAAGGTTGAGCCCGTTACCCGTTAGACCGTTGGCCGGTTAAAGAATTAAATTAAGCGGGTTTCCGCATTTTTCGGGCTCAACCGGCTCAACCGGAAACCGGTAACCGTATTTATTCGATACGAGGATCTTGTGATGGCTAAAAATAGCTTTCGGATTTTTCCTTCCGAGAGAATGCGCGTTGATTTCCCATGGCAAATCTGGGCGGTGGGCTGGCTGTGCATATTCAAGGGCATTATCTGGCTGGCCTATGAACCCGATTTACCGGATAATTTGATGACCTATTTCGGCCTGAAATATTTACTCCAGATAGTGCCCCTGATCATTTTCGGAATCGGTATTTGGAATAAACGCCGCTGGGCAGTGTGGGGAGCAGCCGCGATTTGCGCGCTGAACTTGATATTGTTCTTTTTTATCCCGCAGGCATTTAGCGCCCTGGTGGTCAGATCCGAAGTTTTTATCTGGTCGATCTTGCTGTCGGGTATCACTCTGCTGTGTAACGGACCGGTGGGCGATATACTGGTGCTCATCGCCACACCCACCCTGCTCAAACATACCAAAAAGGAATAAGGATTCAGGCCTCTTGCTGCTGGCTTCTGGCTCCTGGCAGTTGATTGCCGGAGTGGGATGAATAAAAGAACTTGAATTTTTCTTCAGTGGAGTGCCGAGCCGTAGCTTGGAACGAATTGTGGATTAGGAGTGGAGGGTCCGGCTTCGCTCTTAACGAGCTACCTCGCGGCAGCCTCCGTCTGTGTTTCACTTTGAGGGAATGCTCAGCTGGCGTAAAAAAGATGGTCTTTAGATGGAATTAGCCCGTGCTTTGTTCTGCGAACTTCGCAGGGCATGCTTCGCGTTGTCTTTGGTAGGATGAAATCACCATGTCAGGTGTCTCGCAACGTGGCCTGCCATGCGTAGCCTTCAGGCGAAGCATGGTCGGGGCGAGAGGATTTGAACCTCCGACTTCCTGCTCCCAAATTGGTAAATTCCTCAAAAAGACAGTCTTTTAAACAATCTAAATCATTAAGCATTCCGGACCAACTGGTTTTTATATCAACGTGTGCATACCGAGTATGGGGTGAATAATATCAGTAACTTATGCATACGGTTGGTTGAAAAGGGAATAAAAAGGGAATAAAAATAGGCCTTAGTCGCCGAAAACAGAGATTCAAATCCTTAACAGATTTGGTAGTGTAACCTTAATTTTATAAGACTGATTTTATTCAGGTATGTCAAACAAATGCATTAAAAGTGAGAATTGGTGACTCAGGCCCCCATTAAAAGGCCCCTGTCAATAAATAACACCTGTACATCGCAAAAATGTTTATTTTTTTTCCAGGCTCAGTGTCCATTCTGCGAGAAGACCCTTTTGCGTATCTGCGTGCCAATAAAATCGAACTAATTTGCTGGCAATTCACATCTAAAAACACTGTTATTCCCATCTAATGTCAAAGTACCGATATATTGAGAAACTACCAAATATCAAATTAAATGAAATTATTGCAGATACATAATGTATATATGAAACTTATCCCATCTCCGATTTTGTTGTCAAATCGTAGGTCCGAAAAATGCGACTTTGGGAAAATCAAAAGGGCAAATCCATAGGCCCGGATTCACCCTTTTGAGTTGTAATATCAAACGGCTATCGCAATAATTTTGGCCTTCTGATAGTTGCACTTTGTTAGAGAAATCAGTACTTTTGAAAGGGTGCTTTATTCGCAGAGTGGTAAGCGAAAAAGAATATTGAGGAATCAAAAGAATATATTAAATGGAATTGTCTTGGAAATTTTATTTAACTTTGAACCTAATTTCTATGCGGCGATTTAGTTTTCTTCCCTCAAAGGTTTCATTGCTGGCTATTGGGTTCTCTGACCCCATTCCAAAAGTTTCAATTTTTTCAACAGGTATACCTTTATCAATCAAATATTTTTTTACAACCTCGGCTCTCATTTTGGAAATGTTTTTATTATATACAAGCCGTCCCAATGAATCGGAATAACCAAAAATAATAATTAATTTGTTTCAAAAACGAGTTAGAATTACCACCTTTTTTTTCCGCCCAAGGACCTAAACAATTAAGCTAACCACTAATCATATCCCTCAATTTCCCAGAACATTTGAAGGCCACCACCTTCTTGGGAGGCAGTATCTTATAT
>JASFIX010000548.1:0-3558 GCA_050122435.1 Desulfobacterales bacterium | reverse complement strand
AAATTTCATGCTGCACCTTAACAACTTAACTACCACCGCCTTTGGCGGTGGTTACCTTTACATCCAGCGTTTACGCCGTTTATAGGATTTGACTTCTTTGAAGGATTTACGACCCCCACCTTGAGTCACACCCATATAAAACTCTTTGACATCCGGATTGTCTTTTAACTCGCTTGAGGGGCCTTCCAAAACGACTTTGCCGGATTCCATGATATAGGCATACCTGGATATCTCCAGGGCCATTTTGGCATTTTGTTCGACGATTAGAATTGTGGCATCCATTTCCTGATTGATGCGTTGAATGTTCTCGAAGATTTCTTTGACCAGCAACGGCGCCAAACCTAAGGACGGCTCGTCCAGCATCAACATTTTGGGAGCCGCCATCAGGGCCCGGGCAATAGCAATCATCTGTTGCTCACCGCCGGAACAATAGCCGGCAAGTCTGTTGGTCACCCTGGACAAACGCGGAAAGTGTTCATACATCAACTCCTGATCCTGGCGAATATCTGCCTGCCCCTCGCGACGCGTAATAGAACCCACCCGGATGTTCTCATCCACGGTGAGATGTTTGAACACATGCCGTCCTTCGGGTACCATTACCGCACCGAGTTTAACAACTTCGGTGCCCAGACTGTTGGTGATGTCCTTACCCCCAAACTTTATATATCCGTCCTTTATAAATCCATTTTCCGGTTTGAGCAAACCGCTGATGGCCCTCAACGTGGTGGTTTTCCCAGCTCCGTTTGTACCCAGCAAAGCCACGATACCGCCTTCGGGCACATTGAGACTGACGCCGCGAAGGACCTGGATGATATCGTTGTAAACAACTTCGATATTGTTTATTTCCAAAAGGATATGATTTGTCCCGGGGGTGTTCATATTTTAGACGTTTCTATTTACTATTTAACGGATTGTAATACTGCAGATCCCTGTATATCGCCATCTGAGATGCTTGCCTCAGGCCGCACGGTAGGTTGCCGCACGGCCTGAGGTTTGCATTCGCCATATGAGCAATTTTAACCTGTTTTTCTCTATGATGAAGGCGGCGTAAAAGCAAATGGCATTCCCACTGAACGAAATACACCATCCTGGCATAGATACAGCTGCAGCATGTCAACGCCCTGCCGGTCTGTTTTCGAATACGTAATCGGACCGACGGTGGTAAGCGAGTAAAAGGCCTTATACCCGTTCATTCCCAGCAACTCCTCATAAAGCACCTGGCGGTCAATTTTCTTGCCTTTGGCCTTTGCCCGGATGATGGTTTCAACAGCGATCTGGGCGACTTGCAAACCGTTGGTATAGTTCTGGGAATAAGCGGTGCTTTCATCCCGGCCGTAACGTTTGGCCAGTGCCAGCTGTGCCTCCGTGCCCGGACCCGGTTCGTTCATCAGCTTATAAGAGGTTGTCCAGAAGAAACCTTCCGCCGCCGAACCGGCCAAAGCAACCAGATCCGGACCACCGGCATAATGCAACCCCAGGAAGGTCAACTTGCCCGCTTCTCCATAACTACTCGCGATTACACCCAAGCTCTGGGCGCTTTTTAGCATCGTGGCCACGGGCGGTTGCACGGTCTGGGAGATAACATATTGGACATTTTTATTCTGCCAGCGCTTCAGCATGGCGGTGTTATCCAGATCCTTGCCGTGCTCGACAAGCTCTACGATTTCCAGGTTCAAGCCGGCGGCGATCGCTTTTTTAAGATCATCAACAGGTCCCCGGCCGAAAGCCGATGGATGAAGGAACATGGCAACCTTCGGCGTGCCACCGCCTTTATGATGTTTGGCCACATATTCTCCTAACGCAATGGCCTGGCTGGAATATGAAACAATCGGCAAAAAGACGTAGTTTGATTTATCGAGATTTCCGGCATGATATGAGGCAGATATGGTCGGAATCTTTTCCTCATCAAAATCTTTCCCTAGAGCCAGTGTACTTCCGGTGGCATAGTTTAAGTAAAGCACGATACCTTCATCCAGAAAAGCTTCGAAATTGCGTTTGGTATTTTCTGTTTTATAGTTGTCGTCTTTGATAAAACACACCAGGTTGTCGTCTCCCAGCAATTTCTCATCATTAACAAACTTGCAATAATCCTCAATCGCTTTTGAATACGGGACGCCCACATCGGAGGTCGTTCCGGTAATCGCACCTGAGAAGCCTATTTTATAGGTTTGTGCTGCAGCAGACTTATCAGCTGTATCAGCAGCCTTCTTTTCCAAAGCAGCCTTTTCAGTTGACAATTGTTCGATTTTTTTCTCAAGCTCAGCAATTTTTTCTCCCTCACCGCAGGCATACATAAAAAACGCAACACAAATAATGACCACCATGGAAAACATTTTTTTCATCATTTTCATAATCCCTCCCAATAAGTTTATTTATATATAATCTAATAGCGAAAAGGCCAGAGTTTTAAATAAGATCGCACAATCCGCCACCAGTTTGCAATGCCCCTCGGTTCAAACATTAAGAACAATACGATAACCAGTCCAAAAGTCAATGGGCGTAACGCCGTCGCCAGATCCAACGCAGCCGAAAACTGGGTTTTGATAAACTCGGATAAGTTCTCGACCTGTAAATCCAGCATGATAATCGCTGCCGGCCCGACAATGGAACCCACCAGCGTTCCCAGCCCCCCGACAATGGCCATCGCCAAATAGGTAATGGAATGGTGCAAAATAAACGATTCAAAACCCGCCCCCCTGAACAAATAGCCATGCAAGGCGCCGGCGACCCCCGCAAAAAATCCGGACAGCGCAAACGCATATACCTTGGTAAGTCCCGGATGCATACCCATGGCATCGGCCGCTCGGTCATTATCGCGCACCGCCACCAGACACCTGCCGTAACGGGTGCGCAGCAAATTGCGGACGGCAAATCCGAAAATCACCACAAAAACAAGGGCGACATAATACCAGAATAAATAATGCTGCTTGCGGGTCACTTTTCCGGCAAACCAGAACACGCGGCCGATAGCGATCATCTGACCCTGATCAAAAAATCTCGAAAAATTAATGACCCACTGGAAGATCATCTGAAACGAAAGGGTCGCAATCACCAGGTACAGGTGCTTCAAGCGCATGGCCGGCAACCCGACGATCGCCCCCACCACGGCACCGACCCCGCCGGCCAGCAAAATCATCAACGGCCAGGCATGGGTGATCAGTACATGGCTGTCGCCGAGTATCCGGGCAAATGAGGCCACGGTATAAGCACCCACTCCCACAAAGGCGGCATGGCCGATGGAAATCAAGCCCGCAAATCCGGTCAGAAGATTCAATCCGTAAATGGCAACGATGGCGATCAGAATGTTATCGATCACCAGCATATACTTGTTGCCCACTTTTAAAAACAGCGGCCACGTAAATGCCAACACCAGAAAGGCAATAAACACCATCCGGTCCAGATGGGTCAGGAAGATGCGTTGCTCCTGCTTGTAAGATGTAAAAAAGTTACCGGTTGCTAGCCAGCGATTCTGCGACATAAGTTACACCCGCTCGATTTCATGTATGCCGAAAAGCCCGTGAGGCTTAAACAATAAAAGAATCAACAGGATAATATAGG
>JASFIX010000547.1:0-3566 GCA_050122435.1 Desulfobacterales bacterium | reverse complement strand
TCTTTGACCTTATCGATGCCTTCCATTTTACCTCTCTTTCTAACATTGATCAGCTGACAGCCAATTGCGTTCGATCATATAATGTCTGAGGATACGTTCCAAAACCGTGTATGAGAAATATTCTTTAGCCAGCTCATAATCATGATCAACCATTTCTTTGCGAAGCTTCGGGTTGTCCAATACCTGTTTGGTCTGCTCAACAGCTTTATCGGTCACGTAGCCGTCGATTTCAATTACCTTAAATCCCTTGGGCTGAATATCTTTGAGGTAAATGGAATAGGTGTTTACAACAATCGGCTTTTTAAAATAGAGCGTCTCCAAAAAGGCATTGCCAAATCCCTCAAAAGTCGAGGGATAGGTGACCAGATCCGCATAGGGGTAAATGTCTTCCAGGGTGTAAATTTTCCTTCCGTCCGGCGTGGTGCCTCTTTCCTCGTTGATAATATCATCAACAAAAATCGTATTGACATTCATCAGTTGGGAGTATTCTTTCAGTCGCTGCTCGTAGTCCCAGCCCTCATCACCGGAGGCATGCGAGATTACGAGCTTGGCTTTGCGGCCCAGCCGGTGAACCAATTCAATGGCATGCTCGATTCCCTTACGCTGAACCACACGCGTAGGCTGCAAAATAAGGAGCTCATCGTCTTCGATACCCAGGGCCTGCCGGACATCGAATGTATATTCATCCGGTGGTTCCGGTGGATTATCAAAATCCATAACATTGTAGATAACATGACTCGAAATACCGGTGCGCAAACTCAACTGGATATCTGCCACCGAGTTAATCACCACATGCTCGATGGAGGGCAATACCGGTGGAAATGCCATTCTCAGGTAATCAGATACGGCGTTCACCATAAAGCGGTCGCGCTCCCAGTAAAAATCATGATGGTGCGCGATAGTGGGCATATGGGTTTCGGCGATAAATTCCGTCAGGGCAATTCCCAGCGGTATATTCATCGGAATGGTCAAAGCGTTCTGCGGGATAATCAGATCGATGTCGAATTTTTTAACAAAGTCGTATAAATCGTCTTTTAATTTTATGGCCAGTTGATAAATTTTCTTGGAGACAGCGCGGTCACGGGTTGTCACGCCGAACACTTTGTTATGAATTGCCTTTATTTCAGGATGGGTAAAGTGAGCTTCTTCGACCAGATAGGATCGCTCAGGCGGCCGATCTAATTCACCGGCGAAGTAAAAGCTCGTCCAGCCAAATTTTTTAAAAACATCAGCCCATTTTTCAAGTTCCAGCGACACGCCATCCGTGCCTGCAATGCGGGTGGAAATAAACCCCACATTTTTAACTTCCGCACCAGTTATAGAATCAGACATCACCAACTCCTTTTCATTGCTCTCATGAGTTATCGTAACCTAAAGTGAAGTTAGAATCGAAAAATTTGTAAATCCTAATCTGTGCAATTCAAATCCGCAATCCGAAATCCGCAATCGTTTAGGCTTTGTGAGCGCTACCCAATACACGCTCATTTTTATACTTCACCATCTTAATAAGTTCTTCCCGCGCAGGGCCCAGATACTTGCGGGGATCAAACTCAGAAGGGTTTTTGGTGAATACTTTTCGGATGACCGCCGTCATGGCCAGCCGGCCGTCACTGTCGATGTTGATTTTACATACTGCCGATTTGGCTGCTTTTCTTAACTGTTCTTCAGGAATCCCCACCGCATCATCCATTTTCCCGCCACATGCGTTGATCATCTTGACGTATTCAGGAACAACAGCCGATGCCCCGTGCAGCACGATGGGAAAACCCGGGACACGTTTGGCAATTTCTTCAAGTATATCAAATCGGAGAGGAGGGACTTCTTCACCGGGTTTGACTTTGAACTTATAGGCGCCGTGGGAGGTGCCGATTGAAATGGCCAGGCTGTCTACATTGGTCTTTTCAACAAACGCTTCGACTTCTTCTGGTTTGGTAAAATGCGAAACTTCATGCGAAACTTCATCTTCGACGCCGGCCAGTACTCCCAGCTCACCTTCGACCGTGACCTCGCGTTCATGGGCATAATCCACGACCTGCCGGGTCAAGGCTGCATTTTCCTCAAACGGGTGGTGGGACCCGTCAAGCATCACCGAGGAAAAACCGGAATCAATACAGGATTTAGCCAGCTCAAAGGTATCGCCGTGATCCAAATGCAGGGCGACCGGAATACCGGCGCTCATCGATTTTACCATCTGAACGGCTCCCATCGCCATATAGGGCAGAAATGTCGGATCGGCATATTTGCGGGCACTGCCGGACACCTGCAAGATCACTGGTGATTTTGATTCTGCGCACCCGATGATGATTCCCTGGAGCTGTTCCATGTTATTAAAGTTATAGGCCGGGATGGCATATCCGCCTTCCATGGCCTTTTTAAACATGTCCCGGGTGTTCACCAAACCGAGTTCTTTATAATGGGTTGTGCCAGACATGATTTGCCCCCCTAAGTTAGGTCCTCAATGGAGTACTGGAGTACTGGAGTGCTGGAGCATTGGATTTAAAAGCAAAAAATCCATTTTTAACAGTACTCCATTGCTCCATTACTCCATCACTCCAGATGGATTGTAATATGCGAGAAAGCAAGATAGCCCTGCCTTCGTTAATTAACCGCTTTAGACTATTCATCTATCTGTGAGCGCCGCCACTCCCGGCAACACCTTACCCTCCATAAGCTCCAATGACGCGCCTCCGCCGGTTGACACATGGGAGACTTTGTCGGCCACTCCGGCTTTATTAATTGCCGAAGCAGAATCACCGCCGCCGATAACGGTGGTGGCGCCATGAGCGGTTGCCTCCGCCAGGGCATTGGCGATGGCATAGGTTCCGCTGGCGGTATCCTCAATTTCGAAAACTCCCATAGGGCCGTTCCAGACAATGGTTTTGGCAGCGCTGATAATCGACCGAAACTTATAAATAGATTTCGACCCGATGTCCAGGCTAAATTCATTTACGGGAATCCCATCCGCAGCAACCTCTTTAAGCGCGCCGACCTGGCGCTCAGCGAAATCAAACGTATCCGAAACCATGCAATCAACCGGAAGAATGATTTTTGGGCCGCCCTGTGCCAGCAGTTCTTTAGCCAGATCAATTTTATCTTCTTCCAACAGGGATTTTCCAATTTCTCTTCCCTGGGCCTTAAAAAAGGTATAGGTCATTCCTCCGCCAATGATGATGTTGTCAACCCGAGGCAGTAAATTGGAAATAATGTCAATTTTGCCGGATATTTTCGCACCGCCTAAAATGGCCAAAAAAGGTTTTGCCGGATCTGCCAGTACACCCCCCAGATAATCGAGTTCTTTCATTAAGAGATAGCCGGCCGCACATTGAGATATATGATGGGTAACACCTTCGGTGGAGGCATGGGCCCTGTGGGCCGTACCGAAAGCATCATTGACATAAACATCGCCCAGTTGAGCCAGTTTGGCGGCAAAATCCGAATCATTCTGTGTTTCTTCCGGGTAGTAGCGCAAATTTTCCAGTAGAAGGATATCGCTTTCGCCTAAGGACTCGACAGCAGCCTCAACCGCTTCTCCGACGCAGTCATCAACAAATCTCACCTTCCTGCCA
>JASFIX010000546.1:0-3573 GCA_050122435.1 Desulfobacterales bacterium | reverse complement strand
AATCCCCAGGCTACCTTTGTGATCGAAAGTTCGATGGATATGTTGGCAGAAGCTGCCGCTATCGATTCTGTTGAGTTTCGGCGCATCAATGTCAACCAGCCTGGAGATGTGTCCACCCAGGGGCTGCGCATCACAACTTGCGGACTGGAAGAATGCATGGACACAGTAAAGAATCAGCTCGAATGGGATCATCCCCAAAATGAAGGTGAAGGGGTAGGCATGGCATCCCTGATTCATGTTGGGGGTGGTGCCCGGGTCTATAAATCAGATGGCTGTGGCACCATGATTAAAATGGACGATTTTGCCAAGGTCAATGTTTTTACCGGCGCCACAGATATGGGACAGGGATCTGATACGGTTATCGCCCAGATCGTGGCCGAGGAGCTTGGCCTGGAGATCGAAGATATTCATGTCATCCACAGCGACACGGATGTTTGTCCATGGGATGTCGGCGCGCATGCGAGCCGGACGACTTTTGTGGCCGGCAATTCGGCGCTTGGCGCAGCTCGCAAGATTAAGGCGCGTATTCTTGAGCTGGGCGCCAAACAACTCGAGGCGCCTCTGGAAAAAATACGCTTGCAAAACCGTCATATTATTCATGTGGACGATCCGGATAAAAAGATGGAGATCGGAAAACTTTTGAGAAAAACACATTTCAGCCACGGTGGACAAATGCTGATGGCCGAATATTTTTATGATCCGGACAACGAAAATGTTGGCAAAGATTTCCGTGGTAACACCTCTATGACCTATACCTTCGGCACACATGGCGTCAGGGTGAAAATTGATGAAGAAACCGGAAAGATAAAAATTCTTAAATATGTTGCCGCACATGATGTCGGCAAAGCGATCAACCCGCTGCTTCTGGAAGGTCAGGTGTACGGCGGTGTCATGATGGGTGTGGGTTATGCACTGACCGAACAGATTCTTAGCGAAAAAGGGCAGAATATGAACCCGAATTTCAGGGATTACAAGATTCTGACCGCCAAAGATGTCGTGCCGATCGAAGCACCGGTTCTTGAAACCTATGATGAAGACGGGCCTTTCGGTGCCAAAGGCATCGGTGAGCCGGGTTGCGTACCAACGGCTCCGGCAATCGCCAATGCGATTTACAATGCCATCGGAGTGCGCATCAAAGATTTACCGATTACGCCTGAAAGAGTCCTGGCGGCGATTAGAGAGAAGAAAGGCCTGGATCTGTGCGGGCAGGAATCGGGAAAAGATGATGCGGATGAATGCATCATAGAGGAATAACCCCTAAACATTTTAGATTTTAGATTTTTTGACAGAATGATCGACAGAACATTAAATCCAAAATCCGAAATCTAAAATCCAAAATCCACTATTTGCCTATGAACTTTAAGATTGGAATCGATGTTGGAGGGACATTTACGGATTTTTTGCTGGTGCTGGATGATGGTTCCTCCAAAATCTACAAGGTTCTTTCCACCCCGCAAGACCCTTCCATTGCCACGTTAACCGGCCTTGGTGAGATGGCATCCGATCAGAATCTGAGTCTTGAAGAATTTTTAGGACGCGTCGCCGTTATCGTTCATGGGACAACGGTAACCACCAATGCTGTTCTGACCTATACCGGTTCTAAAACCGCCCTGTTGACCACCGAAGGGCTGCGAGACACCCTTGAGATGCGAAGGGGCATCCGGGAGCGTCAATACGACAACCGCTACCCGAATGTAGAGCCGCTTGTCGAACGATACCTGAGAATACCCGTGCAAGAACGAATCGACTATAGCGGCGAAGTCCTTACCCCCTTAAGCCGGACGGATGTGGAAGATGCCGTGGATTTTATGGTTCAGGAGGGCGTTGAAGCCATCGGCGTTTGTTTTATGAACGCCTTCGCAAACAATCAGCATGAGGAAGAAGTTGGCGCAATCATTCAGCAAAAGATTCCAAAGGCCTATCTGACGATATCGAATCGGCTGCTGCCATCCATTCGCTTTTACGACCGGGTGAGCACCACGGTACTCAATTCTTATGTCGGCCCCACACTAAAACGCTACCTATCCGCTTTGATCTCTAAACTGCAGCAGGCAAAATACGAAGGTGTCCTTTTGATCATGCAATCCAACGGCGGGGTCGTATCTCCGGAAGTGGCGATCGAAAGGGCGGCGGTTACGCTGCTGTCAGGGCCCGCCGGCGGTCCTGTGGCAGGGGTGGAATATGCCGCTGCCCAGGGATATGATGATTGCATCACCGTTGACATGGGAGGGACCAGTTTTGATGCTTCGATGGTCAAGGATAAAACGCCTATGGTGACGACCAGTGGAGAGATCAACCGGCTCAAGCTTGCCTTGCCAATGTTGAATGTCGTCACGATTGGTGCCGGCGGCGGCAGTATTGGCTGGATCGATGAGGGGGGTCTGCTAAAGATGGGGCCTCAAAGCGCCAGCGCCAATCCCGGACCGGCGTGTTATGACCTTGGCGGGGAATTACCGACCTGCACCGATGCCGACCTGGTTCTGGGGTACCTGGACAAGGACTTTTTTGCAGGCGGTCGCATTTCCCTGAATCTGGATAAAAGCCGGGATGCAATTGAAAGGAACATTGCCGGACCATTGAAGCTCGATTTAGCCGAAGCAGCAGCCGGAATGTACAACGTGATCAATGTAAACATGGCGGCTGCTGTTCGTGAAGTTTCGGTCAAGCAGGGATATGATCCGCGCGATTTTCCGCTGGTAATTGCCGGGGGAGCGGGTCCGAATCATGCTTGCATGATCGCCTTGGAACTGGAGATTCCGGTGATGATCATTCCCAAAGAATCATCGATCTTTTGTGCCGCCGGAATGCTCAGGTCGGATTTAAAGCACGACTTCGTGAGCACTTATGCAACAGAGTTGGGCGCTGCCGATCCCGCCACATTTAAAAAGTCATTCGGTGATATGAAAGCTCAGGGAATCGAGCTTTTAATATCCGAAGGAATTCCGCAAAATCGAATTGAGCATATTTTTTCCCTGGATCTGCGGTATGTGAAGCAATACCATGAGGTCAATGTTGAAATCTCCGCCCGGGAAATCGAACGGGCAGACTTCGGCGCTATCGCCACACGTTTTCATAAAAAGCACAACGCGCTGTTTGGCTATTCACTTGAAGAAGAACAAACTCCTGTGGAGCTGATCAACCTCAGGGTCATGTGCATCGGCCAGACCGCAAAACCAAAATTTCAGCTGGAAGCATATGACGGTTCAGATCCGTCAAGAGCCCACAAGAAAAGCCGGCGGATCTATTTGCCCCTGCAAAAGCGCTTTAAGACGGTGGATGTTTTTGACGGCGCCAGACTTAGATTCGGCAACAAGGTTGTCGGGCCCGCTGTCATCGAACAGGTCAACACCACCACCTTTGTCGCGCCGGAGTTCAGCCTGCTGGTGGACAAATTCGGATCTTATACGATGTACATGAAAACCCATGAAGAAGCGGCCGAAAAAAGAATATTGAATTAAACTTTAGCGATAGGGTTAAATCCAAACTTCTTGCTATCCCAATCTCAACAGGATTAAATTACGTAGTTGCTTATCGGCAAAAGTTTAATTGTCATGCACCTAAAAATTTTGTTGA
>JASFIX010000545.1:0-3574 GCA_050122435.1 Desulfobacterales bacterium | reverse complement strand
ATCCTACCCGAAAATCAAGCACGTCAACGAAGTTCTAACCCTGCATATGGGGCCGGATTTTGTTTTGCTGAATTTAAGCGTCGACTTTGCCGATACGATCCTGACCGGTGATCTGGAAGATACGATTTCCAGGCTGGACAGACACATCAAACAGGTTTATCCGAAAATCAAACGTGTTTTTGTGGAAGCAGAAGCCAGAGGTAAGGAGACGTAGGGTCGTTAATTAACAGCAGACAGACGCAGACAAAGAAGATTTTTTATTAGCCACAGACACACACAGACACACACAAACATTTTACCGCACGACATACTTCGATATACTCAGGAGAAGCTGTCCGGTAAAAAGCTATTATCCCACAACAAAATAGATGATATATTGTGTAAGGAATTTTTCCGTGTGAGTCCGTGTGGGTCCGTGGCTAATTTAGTAGTTTTCCTTTTGTTCCCGCTGCATCAGGCGCTGCTCATCACGGCGCTTGATGGCCTCGCGCTTGTCATACTTGCGCTTTCCTTTTACCAGCGCCAGTGCGATCTTGACTTTTCCGCCTTTAAAGTAAAGCCGCAGGGGAATCAGGGTGTGGCCCTTTTCATTGACCTTGCCGTAAAGCCGCTTGATTTCATGTTTGTGCAAAAGCAGTTTGCGCGGCCTTAAAGGGTCATGGTTGTCATAATAGGCAAAGGGATACGGCGCGATGTGCAGCTGGTATAGGATCACTTCACCGTCTTTGATCCTGGCATAGGAATCTTTCAGGTTGGCACGCCCCTGTCTCAAGGATTTCACCTCGGTGCCCTTGAGAACCAGCCCGGCTTCATATTCATCGACGATAAAATAATCCCGGCGGGCCTTGCGGTTCTGGGCGATTATTTTGATGTGTCCTTCTTCCAACGCAACACTCTCTCTCTTAATGGAAATTAGCGTTAGTCAGCACCGTATCCTCAAATTATAGTTAGGTTTCGGGTGTCAGGTTTCAGGTGTCAGCAAAAAGATGACAGCGTGCGGAATCTGAATATCCTCCGGTCACCCTTTTCGTTATCCTGACACCTTGTCACCAGACGGTTACCCGGAGTATAATTGCTCTGAAAGAATGCTGCCGTAGGTATCCTTTATGAGCTCAAACGTGCTTTTGGCCGTGGTCTGTTTGAGGACCTCTTTCATAAAGGAGCGGGTATCCGCGACATTCAAGGACCGGATAACCCGCTTGATATCCGGAATGGTTTGCGGGTTCATGCTGAGCTCATCCATTCCAATGCCCAATAAAAGCGGAATGTGATGGGGGGTGCCGGCCATTTCACCACACATAAAGATTTTTATGTCTTTTTCCCGGGCCACATCGGCGGCATGCTTGAGCATCCGTATAATGGCGGGGTCGAGGGGCTGGAACAAGTGGGCGACCTGCTCATTGCCGCGATCGATGGCCAGAGCGTACTGAATCAGATCATTGGTTCCGATACTGAAAAAATCAACGTTTTCTGCAATGAGATCCGCCATGATCACTGCTGAAGGTACCTCTATCATGGCTCCGATTTCAATATCACGGTTATAGGCCAGGCCGTCTTTTTCCAGCGATTCGGCGGCTTCATCCAGCATCCGATTGGCTTCGCAAATCTCAAAATAGGTGGATATCATCGGAAACAAAATTCGGGTGTTACCAAAAGCAGCTGCTCTGAGAATGGCTCGCAGCTGATCTTTAAACACCTGGGGTTTTTTGAGGCAGTAACGGATGGCGCGCAGTCCCAGGGCCGGATTTGTTTCCTCAACGCTGAATTGATTGTTTAAGGCCTTATCGCCGTTGATGTCGAGGGTACGAATGGTTACCGGTTTCGGATGCATGACCTCAATGACATCTTTGTACTTATTAAAAAGTTCATCCTCGTCGGGAAAATCAACACGGTTGAAATATTGAAACTCGGTGCGGTAAAGACCGATTCCATCACCGCCATAATTCAGCAATGCAAACACTTCCTCCGGAAGCTCTATGTTGCCCATAACCGCCAAGCGGACGCCATCTTCCGATTCAGCCGGTGCCTTACTTTCGCGGGTGATGACCGCTTTGTATTCCTCATAATCGATTTTACGCTCTTCATAGCGGACCAGGTTGTCTTCGTTGGGACGGATGATGACCTTACCACTATTGCCATCCACGATGATGAGATCATCGCTGCGAATCGATGCCGTGGCGCTTTTCAGCCCGACAACAGCGGGTATTTCGAGGCTGCGCGCGATGATTCCCGTATGGGATGCTTTGCCGCCGCGATCGGTAATAAAGCCCATCACCCGTTCAAGATTGATCTGGCTGGTTTCAGCCGGTGTCAGATCATGGGCAACCAGGATAACCCGTTTGTCGATGGCGGCGATTTTGACCTTTTTGGTGCCCACCAGGTTGTGCATGATACTGTCTGCGACCTGAACGACATCAGCAGAGCGTTCTTTTAAATAGGGATCGGCCATGTTCTGGAAAACCTCTATCAGGTTTGATACCACTTTTTTAAGCGCCCACTCGGCATTGACATTTTCCTGTTTGACGGTCTCGATGGTTCGGCCATACAGCATTTTATCCTTGAGCAGGGCCATGTGGGTTTCAAGGATGTGGGCGTGCTGCAATTCTTCGGGGCCTTTTTCGACAATTTTGCGCAGCTCATCCCTGGCGTTTTTTACCGCCGATTTGAACCGCTTGACTTCATTGGATAGCTCTTTGTCCTCGATTCGGTATTTTGGGACGACCTCGACGCCTTTGCTGTCTACCAGGTAGGCTTTTCCGATACAGATCCCCGGAGAGGCATTGATTCCTTTTATAATGATTTCTTGTGTTTCTGTTTCCATTGGGTCCGCTTATTCCTCGAATCCGCTTTTTACCAAATCCGTGATGGCCTCTAGGATATTAAAATCGGATTTATTTTCAATGCGAATCGTAATTTTTGTGCCTTTCTCACAGGCCAGCGTCAGAATATCCACGATGCTGGATGCATCTGCTTGATCGCCACCTTTTTGTATCCAGACCGAAGCCGTTGATTTATTGGCGAGTTCGGCGATTTTGGCGGCCGAGCGCGCGTGCAAACCGAATTCATTTACGACAGTGACTTCTCTGGACAGGATGGGTTCTGAGTTAGGCATTAGTTCAATATTACAAAAATCACAGCAAATTATCAAACTTTGAATATATGTCAATTTGAAAACATTGACAAGACGGGAATTGGCTGTTAAGGTTTTGCTGAATTTGATTACAACTATTTGAAATTAATAAAAAATAAATTCTAATCACCTTTTAAACCCGGAGGTCTAAACCATGTCTGAAAAAATATTGATTTTCGGCAAAGATGCCTGACCTTACACGCGGGCGGCTCGTGAAGCTTATGCCAAAGAGAATAAGGATGTTGAATATCTCAACGTTAAATCGGATCCCGACCAGCTTGATGTCATGCTGAAGCATTCCAGAGGCGCGCGCAAAGTGCCCGTGATTGTTGAAGGTGGAAAAGTTACCATTGGTTTTGATGGCGGGACGTGAGCGGTTTAATTTTTTCAGCAGTTGGCTGAAAAAATTAGTTATTTGTTATTGGTTAATCGTTACTGGCTTCT
>JASFIX010000544.1:0-3587 GCA_050122435.1 Desulfobacterales bacterium | reverse complement strand
AAAATCAATCCAGGCTGTTAAACAGGGCAAACAGCAAACCGCGGACTTTGGGTGACATTTCATCAAACTGCATTCCCAATGCCAATGTTTTGGCCCCGTTATGGACAACCTCACGGTGCCAGGCGATCTTACCGGAGATTTTCAACAACAGGGTTTGGGTTACCACGCTGACGTTTATTCTGCAATTTGAGATGGTTTTTCCAAGACTGGAAACCGTCTGTGGCTCACGGATATTGGTTGGTTCAATGTTAATGCTCATCCCACCGATCGAAATATCCTCAGAATCCCCTTCCAGATAAATGGCCTGGTCGGGTGCATCTTCCGGATAAATTTCAAGTTCCAGCCTTAGGGTGAATTTATGACGGGTTTCCTTGCGAATTTCGTCAGCCGGTGCTTCGTTGTCGGCAATTGATCGGATACTGAGCAAGTCTATAATCCCCAGTTCAATATTTGGGTATTTGCGGCAGATCCGCATGAGTTTTTCTTTGGGGATTTTGACCAGCTCTGCTGGCTCGAGAGTCTCTATATAGGATTGGGACCGCTGCTCTTTGTTAAACGGGTAGATATCTCCAAAGTAATCATTTTCGGACAGCGTTAGGGTGGGCTTTCTAAATACCTTTCTTTCATTTTGCAGCGTCAGGTAAATGGAATCTTTCAGTCGGCCCGATACAATAAAAAATAAATGATCTTCCGGATCTCCAATCTCTTTAACGACCCTCCCGGCAGGCAGCCGGACATTTTCAAAAAGGGAGCAAAGCGCCTTTAACTCGTGGATGGATAATTTGGAAAAGAAATGACCGATCGGCAGCGCCCGGTTATCGTTGTTGTCGAGCTCGGCTAAAAATGATTTTACATGTTGATCGGAAGGCATTTCTATGTGCCATTGAGAAATTTTTGCCACGATTGCCGGCAGCATCTTACCGCTGTTTAAAAAAAGGATGGTGGCCCGGTTATAGGCTTTCGCCGCCGCCTCATGCATCTTATATTTTAAGATCAAATCTGCATATATTCTGACCAGATGCGGTTCGGTCGGAAATTTTTTTAATATATCGAGCATCAAATCAATTGAATTGATCACGATGGAGCCATCGATAATGTGCTCAACGGTATTTCGATCGATTTTGAAATGCTGTGGTGAAGATTTCTTTATAAATTCAGGAACTTTCAAATTTGGCACCTTCCAACTGCCCAGCAGGATTTAGCTGCTTTTTGAGAGTAAACCGCTATTCGGCCCAGGCATTAAAAAAGATAGATTTATTATCGGCAAAACCGATAAATTTCTTAATGTGTTAAATAAAATAAAGATTTTAGCTGTAAGGCCGATAAATTAATTATGGAAAATGAAGAGAGACGAAAACATCCAAGAGTTCGAATATTCGATCCGATTTCATATTTAAGTCTGGATTCAGGCAGCGAAAAACTTCAAAATGTCGCTGTTGTCCGCGACGTGAGCCAGACCGGAATTCAGATGGAATCTTTCGTGGAGGTCAAATCTAAAGAACTTTCCTTAATGTTTTTCGATATGCACAGAAACCAGATAGAGGTTAAAGGAAAGGTTATTTACTGCAGAAAAAATGAATCGGACCATTATAGCATTGGCATTCAACTCATCGGAAACGAAGCAGAAAACCTTCGATTTGTAAAAGCGCTGGTAAAATCCTACCATTATCAAAAAGAAAAGTCCCGTATGGTCATCTCTCCCGGTATCCAGAATTAAGATTCTAAAACAGTTGTCTTCCCGATTGAATGAAGCGGAGCAAACCCACTCGTGGCGGATTCAACCAGGGCCTGCTGCGGCGAACGATGCGGCCATGTGGCTGCTTCCGGCAGCCCTTTTTCAATTAAATCTCTCGATAAATAATTGATAGCGAAACCCGCCCTCGGCCATGAGCTCGGGACGAATGGCGCAAACTCGTGAAATAAAAGTTCCTGATATCTGAAATATTGTTGGATCTTGGATACTGTGGTAGACTGGCGCAATTTTTTTGATTATGCGACTGAAAGGAGTTGAAATGGACCCTTTACCCATGCCTTTGAAAGAAGTTGAACGGGTAGAAGTGTTGACGTTGATGGATAACTTTGTGGACGTCCTTCTGGAGGATACAGCGGTGGTTACAAGACCCCCAAAGGCGTTAGGTGAAGAGATCCCCACGGATACCCTGCTGGCCGAGCACGGTCTTTGCCTGCTGGTCAAGGTACAGCAAGGCACTGAGAAGCATATGATCCTATTCGATACGGGGTATAACAACATGGGCGTTCTGCACAATATGGATAAGCTCGCTGTCGATCCGAATGATATGGAGGCCATTGTTTTGAGCCATGCCCACATGGACCATACCGGCTCATTACATGCCATTCTAGGAAAGATTTCCGATCCAATACCGCTGGTGGTTCATCCGGATGCCTTTTTATACCCCAGATTTTTTGAAGAAAAAGATGGGTCTAAAAAAAGATTTCCCAGGACCCTAATAAGAAAGGATCTGGAAGAATCAACTGTTAAAATTCTGGAGAGTGCAGCGCCGACCCCGATCTTGAATGCCTCAATTCTGGTGACCGGTGAAATTGAACGGACAACAGATTTTGAAAAGGGAATGCCCAATGCCCTGATCGAAAGAGATGGAAATCTGGAGCCGGATTCCATTAAGGATGATCAGGCATTGGTAATCAATTTAAGCGGGAAGGGACTGGTGGTCATCTCGGGTTGCAGCCATGCGGGGATCATCAATACCATTCGGTATGCCAAAAAGCTCACGGGTGTTGAGAAGGTATATGCGGTAATGGGCGGCTTTCATCTCTCGGGCGCCTTTTTTGAGAAAATCTTGAAGAAAACCATCGATGAATTAAAAGCGCTATCGCCAGCAGTGGTGGTCCCGATGCACTGTACCGGAAGAAAAGCCATGGAGATGTTTTCCCAGGAGTTTGCGTCGGCGTTTGTTCTCAACAGCGTGGGTTCGAAAATCACCCTGAACTGAGGCGTTGAAACCGAATATTTAATCTCAGCAGCAAAAAAGGCATCGAATTCTAAATGAACAAAGTACAGCGTTTAACAATTTTGTGTTTTGGTGTTTTGATGTTATCGGCCGCCTGTGCGGGACCGATCGAAGAGCACCCTCCCGAAGTGCTGGTTCCGCAGGGACAAAATATTGCCGGGCTTAAAATTATCACAGAAGATGGCGGCCACCTGGCCTGGAGTAAAAAAACCAATAAAATCGCTTTTGACCGGCTTGGCAAAGACGGCTATTTTGATCTGTGGCTGATGAACCCCGACGGGACCGGGCAGCAATGTCTGACGTCAAATCATCCCGTCCTTCCGAACAAGCACATCGGACAGCCGGCCTGGCACCCGAGCGGCAGACTGCTGGTCATCCAGGCCCAGAAAGCACATGTGCCCCGGTATGCGGATACCAAGTGCACACCGGGCGCAGGCGCCCTCAACGATCTGTGGGTCATCACTTCGGACGGAAGCCGGGCCTGGAGAATTTATGCGGTGCGCGATACGGTTTCAAAGAATGCGGCCGGCGTCCTTCATCCGCACTTTTCAAACGACGGCACCCGGCTGTTCTGGGCCGAGCGCATCCGCAACAATC
>JASFIX010000543.1:0-3594 GCA_050122435.1 Desulfobacterales bacterium | reverse complement strand
AAATTGAAAAAGAACAAATGCGACTGGACCACCCTGATTTTGGACCGGGCGATAATGTCAAAGTCCACGTAAAAATAAGAGAAGGTGAAAAAGAACGTATCCAGGTTTTTCAGGGCGTGGTCATTAGCAAGCGCAAAGGCAACACAAATGCGACGTTTACCGTCCGCAAGGTTTCATACGGTGTCGGAGTAGAGAGAATTTTCCCGCTGCATTCGCCTGCTCTCGATAAAATCGAGGTGGTTACCCGGGGCCGGGTAAGACGGGCAAAAATTTACTACCTGCGTAAGCTTAGAGGTAAAGCTGCCAGAATCAAAGAGCGTCGCTTAACGTAAAACAGAAGACCGCCAATAAGGACTGAAGTCGGAAATCGGAAAAATGAAGATCGCACTTCCGCATTCCGAATTCAGAATTCCACGATGGATCTGTGGTTTTTCGAAAAAAAAGCCACTGCAAAAGGTTATAAAGAAATTGCCGGAATTGATGAGGCCGGTCGGGGTCCCCTGGCCGGTCCTGTTGTTTCTGCAGCCGTGATTCTACCGCCGGCCTTCTCGGTCGTCGGCGTTATCGATTCTAAAAAACTGTCTGCTAAAAAACGGGTTCAACTGTATCAAGAAATTTATTCGCAAGCGGTTTCGGTGGGCATCGGCATCATTGACCCGGTTGAAATCGACCGTATCAATATCCTGCAAGCTTCATTACTGGCGATGTCCATGGCCACGAATAATTTGCGCCCCCAGCCCGAATGCCTGCTAATTGACGGGCCATTTCGAATCCCATCTCACCTGCCTCAGAAGCCTATCGCCAAAGGAGACACCTTAAGTGTTTCGATCGCCGCGGCATCGATTGTGGCCAAGGTCACCCGAGACCGACTGATGGAAAGGTATCACGAATATTATCCGCAATTTGACTTTTTCCGGCACAAAGGATACCCGACTCGGGCGCACAAAGAGGCAATCCGCAAATTTGGATATTGTCCGATACATAGGAGGACATTCAAGGGCGTCAAAGAGTACATTTAATATGTCAGTGGTCCGTGGCCTATTGTCCGTCGTTGAAGGGGTCAAAATACCCTATCGATAATAATAAAGGTGGCAATAGTATAAAAGTTTTTCTTTTTTTAAATTTAGATATCGCTTATAGCCTTTTTAAGTTTTATCAACGGGCAACTGACAACGGACGACAAACAAGAATTATGCGAAACTGGCGGCAAAAATTTGGGGAAAAGGGGGAGGCGCTGGCAGTTCGTCGTTTGAAAAAAGCGGGTTATAAAATTATCGAAACCAATTACCGCACCCAACTGGGAGAAATTGATATTATTGCAAAGGATAAAGACACCATCGTTTTCGTAGAGGTCAAATCCAGACGCTCGGTTCAATTCGGAAATCCCAAGCAAGCGGTAACGCTTAAAAAACAGAAAAAAATATCAATGGTTGCTCTTTATTATCTGAAGACCACCGACCAGAGCACCGCCAAAGCCAGGTTCGATGTCGTGACCGTCATTTCAAATCGGGACAAGCCTCAGGTTGATATCATTAAAAATGCATTTGAACTCGCCTATGCCTAATTCGAACAAAGAAGAAAAAAAGGGGATACTTTATGTGGTGGCCACCCCCATCGGCAACCGGGAAGACATCACCCTGAGAGCGCTCAATATTCTGCGGGAAGTCGAACTGGTTGCCGCCGAAGATACCCGCAAATCAGGCAACTTGCTGGCCCATTACGGGATAAAAAACCGCCTGATTTCATTTCACGAGCATAACGAGAAAGCGCGAACCCCCCAACTGATCAACAAACTTTTAGATGGAACCACAATAGCGCTGGTATCCAATGCCGGCACACCATCGGTATCCGACCCCGGCTATCGTTTGATAAAAGCCGCTATTGCGAATAAAATCACGGTAACCCCGATTCCGGGGGTAAGCGCCGCCATCGCTGCAATGAGTGTATCCGGTCTGCCCACCGATTCGTTTGTGTTTATTGGATTTGCCCCTAAAAAAAAGGGGAAGCGGTTGAAATACCTCACTGAACTGAGTGTCGAGCTCCGACCGTTGATCTTTTATGAATCTCCCCAGCGCATTTTATCTCTAATGGAAGAAATTATTTCCTGTATAGGAGATCGCAATGCGATCCTGGCCCGGGAAATGACCAAGCTGCATGAAGAATTTGTCAGGGGAACCGTGTCGCAAATTTTAAAGACCATCAGGACCCGTCCGGCCGTTAAAGGGGAATGCACCCTCGTGGTTGCGGGCGCTAAAGCTTCAAAACAGATTGATGCTGAAATCGTTAACACCGAAATAAAAAAAGCATTGCAAAAGGGTCAAAATGGCCTCTCCGAAATTGCCCGCAATATAGCTAAAAAATATGGCCTTCCAAAAAACGAGGTCTATGATCTTGCATTAAAAATAATAGGACTGAGGAATGAGGACAGATCTAAATGATTGCGGATTGCGGAATGTGGTGTTCAGACAGAAATATCGCATTTTATCCAGCACCTTGGCATAAATAAAATCAGATAAGTCGTGCGTCGAATTATACTTTTTTTGCATTACTCCAGCACTCCAATTCAGCCAACGTTGCCAACAGCGACTATGGCGATGTCGTGTCTGCTATTACTTTAGAATCAAAGATATTTGGTTATTATGGACGCAATCCAAAATCCGCAATCCAAAATCCGCAATAGGGTCATTTACCCTGTGATAATGGCCGTGCCGAATGAGATCAAGGCGCTAAAGCCACAGGAAAGGGTCAAATTCCTCAGCCGGCATGCCCGGCGTGCCCTCGAGATGTCTGCTGAGAAAAGCGGCATTCTGCTTGACGCGCTCGAACAGGATGAAAGAAAGGCTCCCCTGCCCTTCAATGGTACGTACTGGTCGATTACCCATAAAAACGAATATGTCGGTGGGGTGGTCTGCCCGTCGCCAACCGGAATTGATATTGAAAAAATATGCGCCCGGAAAAAATCACTGTTTCGAAAAACCGCTGATGAAGCCGAATGGGCATTGGCCGATAGGTCCTTTACAACGTTTTTCCGCTACTGGACGGCAAAGGAAGCGGTATTGAAGGCCGTCGGCATCGGCCTGAGAGATCTCTCGAAATGTCGGATTAGCCAGGTTCTGGACACGCATCATCTCGATGTGGAATACAAGGATAACAACTGGCAAATTGAACATTATTTTTTTGACAACCATATTGCATCCATTATTAAGAACGATTTTTCAATCGAATGGACGATGGTTTAAGCTCGTAACTAAGATGTATTTGAACCAAAATCAACAAATGATTATTGTCAAAAACAGGCCTGAAATCAGTTAAAAAGACCCGGATTCGTTCAAAAAATTTCAAAATTAACAGAGAAATCCCCTACCCCGTTGCTGCCACCTACAAATCTTTTATCTTATTGAAATAATAATAAATATAAAATTTGGAGCGTTTCAAGCAAGATGATATTTTTTTGACTTTTGGCCGTTGATGAGCTATAAATTGATAAGATGCATTTGACCTGAGGGTCTTGTCCCAGGTTCAGGGAGGATAAAATGGAAGTTATGGGTATTGATATTGGTTTCGGATTCACAAAAGCCACAGATGGCAAAGAGA
>JASFIX010000542.1:0-3599 GCA_050122435.1 Desulfobacterales bacterium | reverse complement strand
CAGCCATATCGCCCAGAGGTGCACGGTCGATATGATTAAACCGAAATGTCGCTGTTATTTCTGTGCCTTTGCCGGGCTTGCTATCGACGTGCATTGCCCCATCGCAGCGTCCGGCAGCGGCTGCCAATAGAGATAAACCCATACCGACTCTGCGTGTGGTTCGGGTGGTTATGAAAGGGTCGTCGATCTTTTCCAGTTTTTCGACAGGCATACCTCGGCCATTGTCGCGAATCACAATTTTTAACTGATCCATCTTGCGTTCTTCATCAACCTCGATCCAGATACAATTCCCCCCGGCGGTAATCCCGTTTTCAGCGACATCTAAAATATGTAAAGATAACTCTCGCATTTATTCTAAAGGGCTTACTTTCGCGCCATTAGCTGTTATTTTCATACCGAGTGAAGATTCCTTATTCACCACAAAGAACACGAAGATGCACAAAGGTTTTTCTATATAATAATGAATTCTTTCTTTGTGCCCTTCGTGTCCTTTGTGGTGAAATATGATATAGCACCAGATTCTGTATCATCCGCCACCAGTTATAATCCTGCGCCCTTCGGTCCCGGCCAGCGCCATTCGAATTTCTTCCAGAGTGGGGGCGGCTAAAATGAATTCCGTCCAGGCTTTGCCGATATCACTTAAAAAATGTGCGTCCGAAGCGGTCACACAGGGATAATCCTTTATGCCCGGCACTTCGGTCAGGGCTTTGTCTAAGGATACTCGATAAGAAACCTCCACGGCGTCCAAATGTAAATCCTCTGGGATAAATCCAAGCTGGCCGATCAGACTATAAGACGGGCGGTCAACATGAGAACTGATGCAGATGGCGCCGAGCTGATGGCCCTTATCGATAATATCATGTAGACTGAGCTCGGTGGCACCGATCAGTAGGTGGTCGTTTTCTCCCAGGACCTGATCGTGCTCATCGGCGACGACCTGATGACCGAATACTTCCGGTTGGTTTTTACCGGGCAGATGGTCATAAACAAATTCCTGCATTTTCAAAGCGGCTTCAATTTTTTTAAAAAGGGTTACGAGGTGTACTTCCTCTCTGGAACAGATTTCCATTCCCGGCAAAACGACAATGCCCTGCCGGGCCCCCTCACGTGAAGCCGCCGCCGCGTTTTCGGCCGTATTGTGGTCACAGATGGCGATTAAATCCAGTTGTTGTTCAAGGCATTTTTCAACGATTTTCTTAGGGCTCATATCCCAGTCGCTGCAGGGGGAAAGGCAGGAGTGAATGTGGAGGTCGGCTTTGAATTTTTTTAACAACGGTTGGTTCCTTGAAATGGATCGGCTAACCAACCACGAAGAGCACGAAGATGCACGAGGGTTTTTGAAAATAATAATGAATTCTTTCTTTGTGCCCTTCGTGACCTTTGTGGTGAAATTATTCGGTATGCTAACATTAATACGGCCAAATGCTCGGTTCGCAATTTATTCAGTGGCCAGATTTCCGATGCCGGCGCTGAAAATACGGCCGGCCAAGCTAAATGATGAGTCGGGCCACAATAAAATGGGAATTCCTTCCTGATCCGCCTTTTCGATGGTTTCCTCATCCGGCTGTTGGCCACCGGTGATAATGATCGCAGCCATTTCGCGCAACAAGGCCACGGCAACAATATTCTGATGTCCCTGAACCGTCAGCCAGGCACAGCCTGCCGGAGCATTGCCCATTATTTCGCTTAACAAATCGCCGCAGTAACCGTCGATGATCTCGCGGTCAAGCCCTTTTTTACCGGCAGCTATTGATAGGTCAAATTTTTCCACCAGATCCTTTACCAACATCAGTCAAAATCCTTTCCCGCCTGTTTTCGCTGTTGATTTTCAATTAGCGGCTCAATCCTTTTTGCTGGCGCGCGCGCCGACAAAAAGACATTCTTTCAGGGCGGCATTTCCCCGCACCACATCTTCAGCAAAGGTCCGGCAGTCCGGTGCGCCACATGCCGAGCAGTCGGTGCCCTGGATTAATTCCATAACTTTCTCAATTTTCTGCATGCTATCGATTGACAGGGCTTCTTTATAGGCACCAAACAGGCTGGTCAATTTGCCGGGTTTTTTTTCACTTTGAAACTCTCCTTTTTCATACATCCGCAGAATATTTTCCCGGTGCAAACGTCTTCCCAGACCGAACCGTTTGATCATCTTTTGGACGGCACCCTTGGCTAGGTATTTATCTATGGCGTTCAGCACACCGCCCAGGCAGCCTTCGCGACAGGTCCTGAACTCGATATACTCAATATCCTGAAACAACCCCAGTTCAATTTTTTCCAGATAGCTGATGGTTTCCTCCATGCCCGAAACCGCCAGAGATTTCTCAATATCCATGTCGGCAATTTCACCACCGGACATACCCCACATCGACGCGTTGCCGGTTGCGCAGGTTTCGTATTCAAAACGGGCTTGATAAAAAGGAATACCGTCCGCCGCTTTTATTTGTTCCACATGTTTGACCAGTTCGGGATATATATCATTGATTCCCAGGGCGACTTCAGCGGGAACCGGTCGTTTTTGGCGGGGTGAGTGTGCTGCTTCTCTTTTGGTGGGACAGGGGTTGATATAATACAGGACAACGTCTTTTCCTTTTTTGGTGTACTCGGGTATCAGGCGCGATTTGACTTCCCGCGCCATCAGGGCCACCGGTCTTAACACCGGCAACACATTGGGCAAAAGGTTGGGAAATCGAAAAGCGATGAGCCGCACCACCACCGGGCATACCGGAGAAATCAGCGGCCAGGGGGCCGACTGGGATTTTCGATTGCGGCTGATAAATTCTTCGGTCGCAAATTGGAATATTTCAAGAAAATAAGACATGTCGATGGTGTGTTTAAAGCCCATCTGTCGCAGGCCCAGCAGCACGTCTTTGGGCATCACCCCGGGAAACTGCGCATAGAGCACCGGTGAAACCAGGGCGATAGCCACATGATTTTTTCCCAGCGTTTTAAGGTTTTCACTGGCCGCACTGACGGCACCTTCACGACAAATGCGAATGCATTCGCCGCAGCCGATGCACTGTTCCACAATGCGGATGACCTTTTTCTTTTTAACCCGGATGGCTTTAGTTGGGCAGATCCGCAAACATGAGCCATAGCCGGTGCAGAGTTCTTGATCAAAACGGACATAGTGAGTCGATGTTAGTTTTGGGCTCAATCTGTTTTCCCTCCCTCAGGCAGAAAAAAGATCATTCGAACTAGGGTTCCCTGGTCTTTGGTTGACTCAATGTGGATCTGATCCGAGTTTTTTTTCATGTTCGGCAGACCCATGCCGGCTCCAAAACCCATTTCACGGTGATCGTCATTAGCTGTCGAGTATCCTGCCTGCATTGCCAGTTCAATATCCTCGATACCGGGGCCATCATCGGATATTTCCAAAGTCAACTTGTCGGTGTCGAACTCAATGCTCAAGGAACCATCGCCGCCATGCATGACGACATTCATCTCGCTTTCATAGCCGCAGATGGCGACGCGCCGAATCAAGCGCGGATCGAAGTCCATCGACTTGAGAAGATTTTGCACATTGATCGAGGCTTCTCCAGCGCGAATAAAATCTCTACCTTTTATGTGAAAGCTTTTCCTTAGCAGGGACATCAGTCTAAAAT
>JASFIX010000541.1:0-3624 GCA_050122435.1 Desulfobacterales bacterium | reverse complement strand
TTCGTTCCTGGTTGATATGAAACAGTCCTAATTTTTTAACACCTGCTTCCCGGGCCAATTGGAGCACATCGGTATAAACTGAATGGCCCCACTCGATAAAGGTCTTATATTCTTCCGGTGTATACTCGCTGTCGTGGATTAAAAGATCGGCACCTGCTGCAAAGTCCACATAATCTTGAAACTTCCGGCCGCCGGGGTGGAGATAACCCAGCTCATTGTCGGTTAGGAAGACACAGGTTTTGCCGTCTTCATCAAATTTATAGCCACTGCCGCCGTTGGGATGACTGATCGGTATCGGCGTGACCACCACCGAACCGATATCGAACCTTTGCGGGCAGGCTTTTTCATATATCATCTCAGCCTTAATATCACCGTACTTTACCGGGAAATTAGGCGGCGCCATGACGGTTGATAAGATTGACTCTACAAATTGGCTGTGAAAGGGGCAGCCGTGCAAACGAAACCTGGAGCGTTTAGAATAAAGGGGCTTAAAGAAGGGAAATCCCATCAAATGATCCCAGTGGGCGTGGGTGAAAATAAAATTGATGTTGCTTACATTTTCTTCAGCGAGTTTGTTTCCAAATCTGCGGATTCCGGTACCGGCATCCACCGCAATGATATCATTGTTTTTGGTACGGATTTCCAAACTGGTGGTATCGCCGCCGTATTTCAAATACGCTTTGCCCGAAACCGGAATTGAGCCTCTTGATCCCCAGCATGTGATTTCCATCGTGGACCTTTCAATGGGAATTTCTTTTTAAAAGGAAAGATTCAGCTTGCCTTTAAAAAGCAACACGAAAACACGAAATCCTGAAAACACGAAATCTATATATTTCTTTTTTCGTGTTTTTGCCTGCCCTGTTAAACCTTTTTTCCGTTTAACCGGGGTTCTTTCGTGTTTTCGTGATAAATGAGGTTCTTGATTCCTTAATTACCGATCTTTCCATAAAAGGTATTCCAAATTCCTTCATGTGTCCAGCTTTTTAATATTTTGGTCGGCAAGCGTTCCAGTTCGATTCTGACTTGTTTGGCTTCACTGCGTAAAAGTCCGGATAGGATAAAGCGTTTTTGGGTTAAAAAACCTTTTGAACAGATCAGTTTTTGCATGACGTCGTAATGGATATTGGCAATCAACAGATCGGCCGGGAAATCAACAAACGTTTCAGCATATCCCTGCACCACCGCAATCTGTTTTTCAAGTCGGTTTAAGGCGACGTTTTTTTTAGCCGTTTTAGCCGCCAGCAAATTTAAGTCAACTGCCAGATTCAATCGGCAACCCAGACGGGCCGCGGCCAGGGCCAGTAAGCCGGTACCGGTGCCCAAATCCAGTATCCGGTCTGGTGCGCGGTCCCGGCATGCCAGTTGGACGGCATCCAGACAATCCCGGGTGGTGGGATGGGTGCCGGTGCCAAAGACAAGGCCCGGGTCCAGAATGATCGGAAGTTTGTCCGGCCGGCCATTGCTGCCATTTTCCCATGGAGGGATGATTTGAAAACACCCCTGATCGAAAGCAGTAAATTGGGTCCCCTGCCACTGCTCATATGGCATATGGTAACTGTCTATAAAGGTGAGTTGCGGCTGGACGCTCAAAAGCGCGTTAATTTCCTCATCAGCAGGGTCAGAAAAAAACAGAAATGTAAAATCATCTTCTTCCCAGTTACCAATAAAACGGGTGCGAGAAATTTCGTTATGGGAGGTTAATTTGCCGCCCAGCTGATAAATATATAGATCATCGTACGGGCAGGAGCCAGAGTTGGCGGAGACCGGCTGTGGGCGGTTTGGGTTATTCATTTTTGGGCAACTGGTCCAGATACCATTCCATGGGATCCAGCACGGAAAATCCCAGGTTCATTAATTTCTCCTTCACATGGGCGACATTTTGTGTCAGCAGATAAGGGAAAACGGCGCGTTTGTCTTTTTCCCAGTATCGAGCGACCAGCACACTGCCGAAGGAAATGTTTTCTTCGGTGATGGCATCCACGATTTGTTTCAACTGCCCAACCTTTTCTTCGGCCAGAATACACAGCAAAGTACCCGGTTCTCCGATTCCCAATACATTGATGAAAGCGCGCAGCAGATCTCGCACTGAAATGATCCCGCTGAGGATACCGTTTTCATCCACAACCGGCAGGGCACCCACCCGGGCATCCTGTATCATTAGCAACGCATCCTGAAGGGTATAAGTCGGAGAGATGGTGATCGGGTTTTGGGTCATGATATCTTTGATTTTCAATTCCGCAAAATTTTTCTTTTCTTCTTCGCTGGGAGACTCCTTAAAGAATTTATAAGGTAAGGCACTCCGAATATCCCGATCCGTCACGACACCGATGAGCCGATTTTCCGATTCGATAACCGGAAGATGGCGGATCTTGTTTGCGGCCATTAATTCCTGTGCCTTGAAAATTCCGTCGTCAGGCGTAACGGTGATCACCTTACGGGTCATGGATCTTGAGACAAACATAATACCCCCTAATCTGGTTAATTCGTTTATTTGTTAAATAGTTAAATTGTTTTCGGTTCTCGCTAGTATTGGATACGATTTAACCAGTTGACCATTTAACGATTTAACTTAGCCCTTGAGCAAAACTTCAACATGGTTACATGCCAGCTCCGGCAGGCGTTTGATCGAATATCCACCCTCAAGTACCGATATTAGCCTTCCCTGGGCATACTGGTTGGCCATTTCAACAAGTTTTTCAATAATCCAGGAAAAGCCCTCTGTCGTCAGTTTTATGTCCGACATATTATCATCAATATGAGCGTCAAAGCCGGATGAAACCAGAATCACTTCCGGCTTAAAGTCGGCAAATATTGGAAACAAATCTTTTTGCAGCAGCAGCTTATATTCTTGATCACCTTGCCCGGGGAGCACCGGCGAATTTTTAGTAAAACCGTATCCGGCATCTTTGCCCATTTCGAATTCGCGACCGGTTCCCGGGTAGGCAAAGGTGGGGTGCTGATGAATAGAGTAGTAAAATACCGTGGGATCATGCTCAAAAATGTGCTGGGTTCCATTGCCGTGATGGACATCAAAGTCCACAATGCCAATGCGCTTTATGCCCCATTCTTTTTGAATATAACGGGCTGCAATAGCGACATTGTTAAAGTAGCAGAATCCCATGGCTTTGTCGATTTCAGCATGATGCCCGGGGGGTCGCACGGCGCAGAAGGCATTGTCGAGTTTGCCCTCCATTACGAGGCGGACGGCCTCCAAAACGCCGCCGACAGCCAGCAATGCAACCTCATAGGATGCTGTGCACATCTGGTTGTCCGGACTGTCAAAGATATTATCACCGATGCTGCATGCACTTTGAAAGCGTTTGATATAATCGGGATCGTGCACGGTTTCCACCCATTTCAAATCCGCCGGGGTGGCCTTGATCAGCGTCAGTTTCTCAAGCAGACCCGCATTCTCAATTCCTTTGTATACCGCTGGAAGCCGGTCCGGCACCTCCGGGTGGTAATTCCCGGTTAGGTGCTCCTGGTATCTTTGATCATATAGGAAGCCGGTTCTATTGCTCATTGATTTTCAACTTTCTGTTTTGAAACACGTTTTGCGCCATGCGCGATGCCCCCTGCTCAATACTGGATTCTAGGCAACAATTTTATCAAAAATTTCAAATG
>JASFIX010000540.1:0-3628 GCA_050122435.1 Desulfobacterales bacterium | reverse complement strand
CCGTAGGGCTGCATGCTGCCGGTGTTCCGATTCTGGGCACCCAGCCCGAAAGCATCGATCGTGCTGAAGATCGCAAGCTCTTTCAGGCCATGCTCAACAAGCTCGGTCTGATACAGCCGACAAACGGCACAGCATTAAACGTTAAAGATGCCATAAAAGTGGCTGAAACTATCGGTTATCCGGTGGTTGTGCGCCCCTCTTATGTGCTGGGCGGACGAGCCATGAAAATCGTTTATGATCAAGCCGCGCTTGAAAGTTTTACCCACCTGGCGATTCAGGCTTCACCCGATTATCCGGTATTGATCGATAAATTTGTAGAGGATGCTTTTGAATTTGATGTGGATGCCATCTGCGACGGAGAAACCACCGTTATCGGCGGTATTATGGAACATATCGAGGAAGCGGGTGTACACTCCGGTGACTCGGCCTGTGTGCTGCCGCCGGTGAATGTGGATCCTCACTTCATCGAAGAAATGACCCGCGCCACAAAAGCAATGGCCAGAGAATTAAAAGTGGTCGGTCTGATGAATGTCCAGTATGCCTTGAAAGATGGGCAGCTTTATGTGCTGGAAGTTAACCCACGGGCATCGCGTACCATCCCGTTTGTCAGCAAGGCTACCGGTGTGCCTCTGGCCAAACTGGCGACCAAGGCGATGCTGGGGCGTAAGCTTTCGGAACTGGGTTTAACCACTGAAATCGTGCCGGCGCATCTGTCAGTTAAAGAGGCCGTGCTGCCTTTTGATCGTTTTCCGGACGTGGATATTTTGCTGGGCCCGGAAATGAAATCAACCGGGGAAGTCATGGGGATCGGTTCGGATTTCGGATCAGCATATGCAAAGGCGCAACTGGGTGCCGGCCAGGACTTGCCTACCAGCGGAACGGTTTTTATCAGCGTGATTGACAATGATAAAAAAACCGTATTGCCCGTGGCGGCCAAATATCGGGATGCTGGATTTAATATTATGGCTACCCATGGAACCTCAAGGTTTTTAGCCGATAACGGTATCCCCAATCAAGCCGTCAATAAAGTGTCCGTCGGGCGACCGCATGTGGTTGATGCGATCAAGAATGCTGAAATTCAGTTGATTATCAATACCTCAATCGGTGGTGAAACCCGGCGGGACGGGTATTATATCCGTCGCAACGCCCTGCGGTATAAAATCCCTTACGCGACTACCACCGCAGGCGGCATGGCGATTTTCAGAGCAATTGAAACATTGCGCCAAAAGAAGATGAACGTAAAAACGTTACAGGAATATAACAGTGAAGGCTGAAAAAACACCCAGTTTCAAATTTCAAGTTTCGAGCTTCAATGATGACAAGCCCCGTGAAGCCTGCGGGATTTTTGGCATCTACGATCATCCGGAGGCGGCAGCCTTGACCTATTTCGGCCTCTATGCGCTGCAGCACCGCGGTCAGGAAAGCGCCGGCATTGCAGTTGCTAAAGACATGCAGATTGTTGAGCACAAAGGCATGGGGTTGGTATCTGATGTTTTCGACATGGATCAACTGGAACAGCTGGACGGTGGAAGCGCAGTGGGTCATGTGCGCTATTCGACAACTGGCAGTTCCATATTGACCAATGCCCAGCCGTTTCGGGTTCGTCATCGTAAAAAATCCTATGCAGTTGCGCATAACGGCAATATCACCAATGCCCATATTCTCAAAAATGAACTCGAGCAGGCCGGTTCCATTTTTCAGTCCACAATGGACACCGAGATCTTTTTGCATCTTTTTGTCAAAAACCTGAAGCTTGGTTTTGAAGAAGCACTGGTCAAAACCGTGTCCAGGCTGGAAGGAGCGTTTTCTTTTATTATGTTAACCAGCAAGGGTGAAGTTATCGGGGTGAAGGATCCGCATGGTTTTCGGCCTCTGTGTCTAGGCAAACTCAACGGCAATTATGTACTGGCGTCTGAGACCTGCGCCTTTGATCTGGTTGAAGCTGAGTTTATTCGAGAAATCGACCCTGGCGAAATCGTGATTATTGGTGAAGACGGCATCAAGAGCATTCAGACAACATCAGCCGAGAATCGGGCATTTTGCATTTTCGAGTTTATCTACTTTGCGAGGCCGGACAGCACCATTTACGGTCAAAATGTCTATCAGACACGCAAAGCACACGGGCGACGCCTGGCGCAGGAGGCGCCTGTGGATGCCGATCTGGTGATGCCGTTTCCCGATTCCGGTACCTATGCCGCTCTGGGCTACCATGAGGAATCCGGCATTCCATTTGAGATGGGAATGATTCGAAATCACTATGTCGGTCGCACCTTTATTCACCCCACTCAGAGTATGCGGGATTTCGGCGTACGGATTAAATTGAATCCGGTCAAAGAGATCCTCAAAGGCAAAGATCTGGTCATCATTGAGGACTCCATCATCAGAGGCACCACCATTAAAACCAGGGTAAAATCCCTGCGAAAATTGGGCGTGCAGCGTGTACATATGCGGGTTGCCGGTCCACCGCACCGGTTCCCTTGTCACTATGGCATCGATTTCTCTACCCGGGGTGAGTTGATTGCAGCCCGGAAATCGGTGAAAGAACTAAAAGAATACCTGGGACTTGATTCGCTGCACTATCTCAGTATTGATGGGTTGCTGAATTCTACCGGCATCGAAAATCCGCAACGGCATTTTTGCAAAGCCTGTTTCGATGGATGCTATCCGGTGAGTTTTGACGAGATGGTGTCCAAAGATTGCCTGGAGGATACCTGCTAGGCAGGTTCAAGGTTCAGGGTTCAGAGGTTCAAGGGTTTCAGTTGTAGACGGCTTGCGGCCTCATTGTGCATCCTTACCCTCCGGCTTTAACCTGTCGGTTGAGCCGTTCGGCCCTGAGCTCACGGCCGAAGAACTTGTCGCCGGCTGTTTTTAACCTCTGAACCTGTGAACGTTGAACCTTTGAACCTGATGATTGAGACCCGAATTTTAGTTTACCGGAACTCAGCCGGGCTTGAAATTATATTTAATAATTACAATTAGTTGAAAATTCCTCCTTGCGCTTTTGGAGCGCAAGGTATAATATAGTAATGTTATACCTTCCTAGGGAATAAGACCCTATCGCCCGCGTCGTGTGGAGGAATTCATGCTTGAATCCAGATACCTTAAAGATAATATTGAAAATATTCAAAGATTACTGGCGATTCCCGCCTTGAAAAATTTTGAAACAAAAAGCCTGGGAAAACTGCTGCGGCTCAGTAAAATCCGAGAATATGAGGACGGTGAACGGATCATTAAGGAAGGTGATTTTGATCCCTGGCTCTATTTCCTTCTTTCGGGTAAAATACGCATCACTAAAGAAGGCCTGGAAATTGGCACCATAGATAAAAAAGGTGAAATCTTTGGAGAAATGCGTGTTATCGACAGTTTAAGTCGATCCGCATCCGTGTATTCCGTCGGCAATACCATGTGTTTGGCAGTAGATACATCCGCCAAAAGAAGGCTATCAGCCGGCAGTACCCAGGATGAAAGATTGGATTTTTTACTGTTACTTTACCGTATATTTGCTGAATTTATGTCCATCCGATTACGCGCCACCAATGAAGAACTGGTTATGGCTAAAAAGAAAGTCAAACGATTAATCGAACAAATATGATCGTTAGAAAAACCGTCGCCTTTTCAAAAAGATCCA
>JASFIX010000539.1:0-3637 GCA_050122435.1 Desulfobacterales bacterium | reverse complement strand
ACTTCTTTTCGACGGCAATTGACTTCGCAGGGTTGGGTGCATATCCGGCCGCAGATACCTGGAAAAGGGATCGCTTCCCGCACAAGATCCAGGGCTTCTTGAAAACGCCCCTGTGCAATAAGGGCTACATAACCTTGAACATGAATTCCCGCGGGACAGGCATGTGAGCAAGGCGCGCGGCCTATTTTGTCGATGGCGGCGCACTGCGGCTGGCAACCATCTCCAAGGTATATGGCTTTGTGTTCATTTCCGGGCACTTGTACCGGACAGACCTCGAGACAATCCCCACAGCCGGTGCATCGGTTTAAATCAACATAACGCGGATGCCTGCGCAGCCGAACCTTGAAGGCACCATTCTTTTTCTCAGCGCTTTCTAAATCGGTGTGGGTCAAAAGATGAATCCGGGGATGTTTGGCAGCTTCCAGCGCCTGTGTATTTGAAATATACTCAAGGTGTTTGAAGAATGGATTATTTCCAATGAAAGACGAGATTTCTGCCAAAAGAACTTCAATCCCGGCTTTGGCCAGATCCAGGGCCGCTTGGAGCCCTGCGGGACTTCCACCAAAAATAAGGACGCCTGGCTTCAAAGAAGCTTTCCTCCTTAGTCATGGTTTCCGAATCTATAACTCATTGCTGCCTTGATCGCGCAAACCCTTTTGGTAGCCGGCCTCAAAAGCGTTCAAATTAACCTCTAGGGTTTTGGGGGGCACGGCATCAGTTACAGATTGCTGCATGGCCGATTTGCTCACGGCTCCGATGATTGCGGTCCATAGCCCCAGCATTACGGTATTGGCAGCCCGTGAATTGCCCAATTCCTCAGCAATTTGTGTGGCTGGAATCCCATAAGTTTTCAGGTCCTGGCGCTGTTCTTCGGGCAACGTCACCAGCCCATCGTCAATTAACAGGGTTGCATCAGCAGCCAGCTTGGGAACATACTTGGTATAAGCCTCCTGGGACATGATGATTGCGTTTGTGGGTTCGATCAGATGCGGATGATGAATCGGATCACTGGCAATCACCACTTGAGACCCAGCCGCACCCCCCCTTGCCTCCGGACCATAGCTCTGGGTAAAGCAAGCCTCCAACTTGTCATAAATCGTTGCTGCCTGGCCGATAATCCGACCGGCACTTACGATACCCTGGCCTCCAAATCCACCCAGTTGCACTTCAGTTCGGTTAACAATGTCGGTTCGTTTCGATATTTGAAATCGTTTATTCAGTGCTTTTTTAGTGGCCTGCCAGCGTTCCTTGGCAAGCTGCACCTGTCCATCGATCGCTGTCTGAAAATCCGGCTTGGGTTCGTCGCTGAAAACGCCTTCGATGATTTCGATAATGGCACCCTGTTTATCGACTTTAATGGCTGCATCTTTGGGGTGTGTACCGGGGGCGACCTTGCCAATCTTTTGGTAATGTTTCATGAGCTCCAATCCGCGGCGCCTGAGTTTCTCAGGATCCAGTCCGCGGCCTTCCGGATTCCAGCGGGCATAAGACGTAGAACACGGGGCAATTACTTCAACAAAGCTATATCCGGGGTACATCATGGCCTCGCGCAGCGTCCACTCCAGCCGTCGGGCATGGATGACGGTCCACCGCGCCAAAAATGATGCGCCACTGGCTGCTGCTAGGTATGGCAGATTAAATGGATACTCAAAATTGCCGTATTGGGTGGTAACCGCCTTGGCACCGTGCGGGGTTGTTGGCCCGACCTGACCGCCGGTCATGCCATAGTTAAAATTGTTTACGCAAATCACTGTAATATCCAGGTTGCGTCGGGCCGCATGAATGAAATGATTACCGCCAATCCCGGCAATATCACCGTCACCAGAGATGACGATAACTTTCAACTCAGGATTGGCAAGTTTAAGACCCGTTGCAAATGGAATAGCTCTGCCATGGGTGGTGTGAAAAGAATCTAGGCGAACGTACCCGGCAATACGCCCGGTACAGCCGATACCCGATACCACCGACACCTTGTCCAAGTCCCAAGTCTGATTTTTTTCAAGCCACTGGAGGGCGCCGATAAAGGTCGTCAGTGCTGTGCCCAATCCGCAGCCTTGACACCAAATGTGCGGCAAACGCTCCCCCCTTAATAGATCATCCATGGGATGTAGGCCGGTAACCCAATCGCTCTTTCCGGGGGATTCGGCCCCGGAGAGTCCGAATTGACCCTCATCAGTTATGTCAGGATCAGCCATGATGCCGTTTTCCCTTTCGAAAGGCTTAGCTCATGCCTGCTTCAGTTTTATGCGACCGCCCCGCGGCAGCACGGAAGGCGCTTAGAACACGCTGAGGTTCCAATATGTCGCCCCCCAGTCGATTCACGCCGATGACTTGCGCTTGGCCGGCGGCACATCTTTCCACCTCACGTAAGATCTGGCCATCGTTAATTTCTGGCACCACAAAGGCTCGAATCTTTTTAGCCAGCGCCTGGATTTGTTTCTCCGGAAATGGCCACACAGTGATAAGCCGCAAGTAACCAATCCGAATACCTTCCTTCTGCGCTTGCTCGATCGGCCACAATGACGTGCGCGCCGATATACCATAGGATACAACGACGATCTCAGCGTCCTCCAAATGACGCTCTTCTACCTGGATAATCTCATCACGGTTCAAGCGAATTTTGTTTACCAGTCGCTTAATGTTCCATTCACTGGCCTCGGCATTCATCGCCGGATATCCGCGCTCATCGTGGGTCAGACCGGTAACATGGAAACGAAATCCCTCACCGGCAATGGCCATCGGTGATACAGCGCCATTGTTACCGGAGTCAGGATCACGATAGATTCGAAAGTGATCTGGCTCCACATCTCCTTTCCGAACCAAGGGGCGCTCAACGAGTTCAATTTCTTCCGGGGGAGGTATGATGACCCTTTCGGTCATGTGGCCCACTTCAGCATCCGTCATGACCAGAACGGGGGTGCGAAATTTCTCAGCTAAATTAAAGGCCCTAATCGTCAGGTCGAAAAGCTCTTGGGGAGAGTTGGGTGATAAGGCAATAATTTCGAAATCGCCGTGGGAACCCCAACGGGCCTGCATCATATCTTGCTGACCTACTAGGGTGGGTAGCCCAGTGGAAGGCCCCCCACGCTGTACATTGACCAGCACACACGGGGTTTCCAACATAATGCCTAATCCAAGATTTTCCATCATTAATGAAAATCCGGGACCACTGGTGGAAGTCATTGATTTGGCGCCTGACCATGAAGCTCCCAGAATAGCGTTCATCGAGGCAAGCTCATCTTCCATTTGAATGTAAATGCCGCCGACCTGCGGTAATCGCGTGGACATTCGTTCGGCAACCTCTGTGGCGGGTGTAATGGGATAGCCGGCAAAAAATCGACATCCGGCCATAATCGCCCCTTCGGCGGCGGCATAATCTCCTAAAAGAAAATGTTCGCCAATTAACAATCCTTCATGTGGATGCATCGGTTGCATTTCATTTATGGATTATTTTTTCATCTGTTCTTTGCCCGTATCTCAGTGCTTTCAACATATATGGCAAAGTCCGGACAAAGCAACGTGCACAGCCCACAGTCCGAGCATGCTTCCCTATCAACGACCTCAGGTGGATGGTATCCTTTTGAATTGGTTTGTTTGGACATTACCAATACTGCGCGGGGGCAGAACTCGACGCAAA
>JASFIX010000538.1:0-3637 GCA_050122435.1 Desulfobacterales bacterium | reverse complement strand
TTATTAAAGCACGTCCGGACCCAGGTCGCATGTTCGACGTTAGCGAGTTTGCCCCAGTTTTCCTCCACTTTTTCCCATGAAACATGGGGATCTTCATGAACCACCATATATTTTAACATTTTTGCCATTTTAAGTCCTCCCTGAAGATGAATACCATCCTCTATTTTTTGGGCTTATTAACGTAAAATGTGGAAATTTTGAAACTGGTAGGAAAAAAATCTGTTTTGAAAGCTAGGCGCGGATTCCGCAATCCTAAGGTCGAAAGGCAAAATAGATGAATCAAAAAGATGGTGGCATACTACAAAAATATGAAGACCGGTTACAATTTCATACGCAGATCCAGTTGATGGCCTGTATAAAAGCAATAATCAGAGATTAGCTATATCCAAGATGATTGCAAACCCCTACCAGTTCACAGGTATGCACAATTTAAGGGGATACTCCATGATTATGTAGTCCTTAATAAATGTTTAACCCGTTAGCAACGAATTCCCATCAGAAATAGCGTTGATTCTATGCTGCAATTAGCCCTCAGCAATTTTATCGTATTTGATTTTAGCAGATTTCGGCATGATTTTAGGGATCCGAATCCTGAATCGGGTGCCTTTGCCCAGCGTTGATTTGACCCTTATATTGCCACCATGCTGCTCAATGATCTTGTTGGCGATAAACAGGCCCAGCCCGGTCCCTTTTTCCCCTTTTGCTGAAAAGAAGGGTGTAAAGATCTTATCCTGGGTGTTCGCATCCATGCCGATACCGTTGTCAATAACCTCAAAATCAATATAATTTCTATCCTGTCCGACATAAAAAGAAATTTTGTGCGCCTTTTTTTTGGAATCTATTGTGCAGGCATCCACGGCGTTATCGAGAATGTTAATGAGTGCAGAATGAATATGACCGGCATCAACTTCAAATTCTCCAATTTGGGTATCAAATTTTTTTTCAAAATCAATATCATGATCCGACATTTTGGGGGCCAGTACCCTGGCGATCTCTTCGGCAAAACTCAAAGCATCTATTCGTTCCCATTTTAAATCTCTTTCCTTGGCATAATAAAGGATATCCAGAACCATCTTACGAATGCGCTCTGCCATAAGCTTTACAACATCCCATCCCTCTTTAATCCGATCCTCTCTTTTTTGGGATAGTCCTGAGTCGAGCAGATACATGCCGCCATCTAGACCTGTTAACAGTCCCTTTATCCCGTGAGATATGGAACTGATCATTAAACCCAACGATGAAAGGTGATCCTGTAACTCTGTCTTTTCGCGAATGAGCGTTTCAAGGTTCTCCGTATACTCCTTTAGCTTTTCGCGCGTGAAGATTTTATCCTGAGCTCTTTTCAAGGAAATTTCTAAAGCATCGACGTTAATGGGCTTGGTAATGAAATCGGTTGCCTCGTATTTAAGACTCTTAATCGCCAGATCCATGTCGCCATGGCCCGTAATCATCACGACTTCGGTTTCAGGGTTTTCACGCTTGATCTTCTGCAGCAATTCGATGCCATCCATGTTGGGCATTTTTATATCGGTCAACACAATCGGCGGTTGAACCTCTTGGAATATCCGCAGCGCTTCAACCCCATTTTCGGCCTCAAATACAGTATACCCCATATCCGCAAGCGACAAATAGAGAATCTCACGGATATCCTTCTCATCATCAACGAGTAGTAATTTCTTTACCATCGTTTGTTTCCTGCAACGGAAATTGTAAAACAAAGCAGGCGCCTTCGGGTTCGTTGGGAACCACATGTATGGCACCACCGCAATCATTGACGATCCCATAACTAATGGATAATCCCAGCCCCGTGCCTTTTCCGACTTCCTTTGTCGTGAAAAAGGGTTCAAATATTTTATCTGATATAGATTCCGGAACCCCTATTCCGGTATCACAGACCTCACAGATAATGTTGCGCCCATCACAGGCTGTTTTTAGAACAATCTTTTTTTGACCCATTTGAGGCTCTTGATCGCCCCATTTATCTTCAATCGCGTCTCTGGCATTCAATAAAAGATTGATAAACACCTGCTCCATGCGACCGGGATCCGCATTTATCTTCGGTAATTTCTTGTCGATGGACCAGATGACTTCGATGCCTCTTAACTTGAGCTGCTGGCTGAAAATTTCAAATGCCCTTTCGAGAATATCGTTGAGCTGGACTTTTTCCAAATCCATCTCAGATTTGCGTGCGAATTGCCTCATATGGTTAATTATTTTGGTCGCTCGGTCCACATTGCTATCTATCTTTGCCAGAATGTTGAACAAGATCTCCGCTTCGATCGGCTCGTTCTTATCCATTTTTTTTATAGAAAAACTACTGGCGGTTTTAATGACCGAGAGTGGCTGATTGAGCTCATGGGCAACTCCGGTGGCCATCTCTCCTAAGGTCGCCATCTTGCTGGCCTGAATTAACTGTTGCTCGGTTTCAAGCCGTTTGGTGATATCGCTGGTGCTCACGAGAAGCACCTTATTGCCCGAATAATCTGAAGGCGAAATTCTGATAGTAACGAAAAGTATTTTACCATCTTTGCTCTGCTGTTTAGCCTGGTTGATCACGGAAACGTTTTTTAGCTTTGCCGCATATTCATCACGGTCTTTTTCGATGAAGAAATCCAAAAAGGATCTATTTATGATTTCATCTTTATCAAATCCGTACACAGGTCTTACACTCTCATTGCAGTCAAGTATCTTCAATGACTCCAGGTCCAATACAAAAACGGGGTTTGGCATATTGTTGAAGATTTCGTGGTATTTCTTCTCAGACTCTTCCAGTTTGTCTTCAAGCTGTTTGCGCTGTGTAATATCTAGGCTCATTTCGATGGCGGCAACAATTTCACCCTTCGCATTTTTAATCGGAGATGCTCGCAGAATCCAATGCACCGGGGTGCCGTCTTTACTAAGCCCCGTCTCCTCGCCATAATGGGTCTGACCATCTTCAAATGTGCGCTCAACCGGGCAATTCACACATTTCTGATCTCGTCCTTTATATGAATGATAGCAATGTTCGCCGGGCTGAGGATCAAACTGTTTTGCGAACTCGTGATTATATCTTAGCAATTTATAATTACGATCCTGAACCGTAATGAGGCAGGGCGCCCTTTCAAAGAGGGTCTGGTATTCGTCTCTTTGTTCATTCAGCTCGGCCTGTTTTTCGGCAATTTTTTCACTCATTTGGCTGATGGCAGCCGCAAGCTCTCCCATCTCATCGTCCTGTTTAATGTCTACTCTACTGGAATGTATCCCTTTTGCGATGGTACGGGTTCCATCGATTAATTTCCTGATCGGTTGATTGACAAAGCGCAACTGGAAAAGAAAGATAATGGTGGATGTCACCATGAATATGGCGCCCGCCAGACCAAAGGCTTCTTTTTGACTCATGAAGATTTCTTTATCCGCATCTTCCAGAGAGACCACCACATCCAGCGCCCCGAGGATTTTTTTGTCTTTCGGATGTATATGACAGGCATCGGTCGCGCACCCCGGTTCATTGCAGATAGGACTGATAATTCCCAGCAAACGATAGCCTTTGGCAGAAGTGAAGATACGTGTTCTTTCTGCCAAGCTGACTTCAGACAGCGGCGGTTCCGTCCGGTGGCAGATATAGCAAGCTTCATCTTTTATATTGGTGTCGGTTTCA
>JASFIX010000537.1:0-3639 GCA_050122435.1 Desulfobacterales bacterium | reverse complement strand
TGGATGAACTTCCCGGTCGTTACCATATAGGTTAATGATTCAATGGAGAGAGCTATTGAGCTAATGAAAGCGCATTGTATAAAAACGCTACCGATATGATGCAAATTGCAACTCACCCAATGCTCACACCAGCACCGACTGTGCATCCAATAATAAATGCAGCCCACCAGGTCCTGGCCAAATTACGTACAAAAATAATTCAGCCCGAACCATTTAAGAAGGTGGCTTCAACCAAGGATTGCAACGGTTTTATTCGGGATCGGGGCGCTTCCATTGGTAAGGCAGCTCTTGAATGGATCCGGGTTCGGTCATGGTCTGCAAGGCCTCCAGCGCATCTAAAATAATGCGCCGCTGGCGGCTCACGTTACCCGGTTCACCGAACATGCTGCCGCGCGCAAACTTCACCAGCATGGCCCGCGGCGGCTTGATATGCGCCATTCGGTCGGCGGCATTGCCCATAGAGATCGTTGGAATTCCGGCTTCCTCGACCAGGCGCTGAATCAGACCCACGGTCTGATGACATTTCGGTCAGACCGGCACCAGAAAAAGGACGTCGACCCCGGCGGCTTTGATCCGGGAAATAAATTCCGGAACCGTTTTTTTGACCAGAGAAACAGCATCGTTGACATAGCTGAAGCTATATTGCGTGTCGGTCAATTTGCCGATGATGCCTTCATTTTCCAGCTCCACGAAACGCTGGATGGGAAAGACGATGTTGAAGTCTTGCTCGGTCAGGCTGTGATCATAATGTTTATGGGCAATGCCGAAGTCTTCCTGGCGAACGGTTTTGGGGATTTCGCGATAGGAGACATCGCCGTGAATTGATTCGGTGTCAAACGGCGGCTGGCTGTCCTTTAGATAAAGACCGCCGGAGGTAGCCACTGCAAAGGTCTGATCTGACGGCTGACCCTTGTAGTCCGTCCAGGGAACATCATCGGGCACGATAAAGGGATACTTCTTGATAATCTCCTTCATATTACCTGCCCGATAATCCGGCAGGCTTTCCTCCACCCATTTTTTGTATGCGGGTTCAAACGCATCAAGATCAATCGGCATTTTTCGTTTCCTTTCTCATCACAAATTATATTTTCTGTGTTTCACTTTCGGGGATTCGAATAAATACGGCCAGCAAGGCGCACAGAACCGGAGCAAGTGCCAAAATCCACATGACCTGATAGAGTCCAAGCGTGTCGGCCAGAAATCCCGAAAAAGCGGTCCCCAGTCCGCCGGTACCGAAACCAAGCCCTAGAATCAGACCGGAGGCCAACCCCACGTTTTGTGGCATAAGCTCCTGGGCGGCGACGATCGTAACCGCAAAAGATGCCAAAAGGGCCGCGCCGGAAGCTCCGGCCAGCAACCAGATCCACCCACCTTTGCTTAATATCATCAAGGAAGCAAGTATGGGATAAATCAACATGCTGACCACGATGACGCGTCTTCGACCGAATTGATCCGAAAGGTGACCGCCGTAAAGTCCGGCGACTGCACCGCCGACCAGAAACACGGTAAGCATCAGACTGCCCGTTTTAAGTTGAATGCCTTGCGCCTGAAAAAACATGGGCAGATAAGTAATAAAGCTGACATACACCCATGATCGCAACGTTACGATGAGGCACACCGCCAGCAGGGGAACCCATGGAATGTTTTGTAAGGTCCTGTTGAAATCCTTTGAAGCTTTCTGTTGAACCGCAGCTTCGGGTCTTAAAAATTCCCTGCGGTAAAAAAAAATGATCAAACAAAGAAGCACTGCCGGTGCCAGCAAACCAAGCGTCGCGTGCAGCCCGAACCCGAGCACCAGAAAACTTCCAACCACAGGACCGAGGGCAAATCCGAGATTGCCTCCGGTCGTGAAGACAGCTGTGCCGAATCCAAGCCGGGATCCGCTGACAAAATAAACGTCCATCATCGCGCGCGGGTGAAAAGCTGCCGTACCCAGACCTGCCAGCCCGACCAAAAGGACGGCAACAGGATAATTGGCTGACCAGCCCAGCAACCCCATGGTCAGTGCCGTCCAGAGAATCCCTATCGGAACGAACCACCCCGTGGAAAAACGGTCGGAAATGTATCCAAAGACGGGTTGAATAACCGATGAGGTGAGGTTAAGAACGGCCATAACAAAGCCGACCTGAAAATAACTTAGCGAAAACAGCTCCTTGAGTTTAACCAGAACCACCGGCAGGATCGCCTGGGAGGCATCGACCCAGACATGTCCCAAAAACAATAGCAGAAGCGGGATCTTTTTCATAAATCAGATAGTCGCGAATCAGCTTTGAAAAAAGGTTGCCCATCATATGTTCAGGTGTCCAGAAAAAAAATGAATCCATCATGATATATACAGGGGAGTCAACTTTTTCGTTTGGCGCCCGATCTATTCAATCTTCTTCCAAAATCCTGACTTCGTTTGTTCGGATACGCAGGCGATCGCTTATTTCCAGGGCGATATTGCGAACCAGTTTGATCGCTATTTGCGGACTTTTTTTCTGCAAAACACTGAATTCAGCAGGAGACAGCACATATGTCTCGGAGTCCTCATCCGACCAGACATCGGCAGAGCGCGGGCTTCCGTCTAAAAACGCCATTTCCCCAAAGGTTACCCCCGGGCTGTAAGTGACCAGCCGTTTGTAGCGATCACTTTCCGGAAGGTGAATTCTGACACTTACCAATCCTTTTGCCAGCAAAAACAAATTCCGATCGGTGTCGCCTTCTTTTACAATAATTTCACCTTTACTGAATGTTTTACGCGTTAAATTCTGTTTTAAATCTTGAATTTCCTGCGGGGTAAAATCCCTGAGAATATCCATCTGGTCAAGTTCAATTCGATCAGATGCGCCGGCAATTTCAAGTGACTGGGTCAGCACGTTATCTTCGGCCCATTCAAGAGCGGCATCGGTATCGGGGAAAAAACAGTCTTCTCCCAGGGTTTTATATACGCCTACGGCTTCGAGGAAATCCATTAATGACGGGTTGTCCGTCAGGTAACTGATCAGCAGATATTTACCGGACGCTGTTATTTTTTTACTGATCTGCCCCAGAATCTTAGCGCCGGTGCTGTCGATCTCATCGACGCGCTTCATGTCGAGAATGCAATAGGTGTGATGACCCATCGCACTCTCGATTTCCGCGGCAAGATTATCAGCCGAGCCGAAAAATAATGGTCCGCGGAGTTCATAAACGATGATCCCTTTGGCGCGATCCTCCAGCAGCATGTTGTTTTTGATACTGCGAACCTTTTTAGAACGTATCTGTTCGCCGGAATATTTTCTCTTAACGATGGATTTGCCCATTCTTACGACGAATAAGCCGGATGCGATTGCGATCCCGATCAAAACAGCAACAATCAGATTGACGCACACCGTGATAACCGCCACCACAATGGTCACTGCCAGGTTCGCCATGATTCTTTTCTGCTGTTCGTTAGCTTGCGGCAGGTTTCGGATCAGGTCCAAGACCCATCTGTCAAACAATCCAATACCCACGGATATGATAATGCCGCCGATGACAGTCAAGGGAATCTTTCCGATGATCGATCCCAGCGTTATTATAATTAAAAGGATTAAAATCACGCAAATTAGACTGGACAGGCGGGTCCTTCCGCCGGCTCTGTAATTTGCCATATTATGCAGTTCTGATCCTGCGGAG
>JASFIX010000536.1:0-3640 GCA_050122435.1 Desulfobacterales bacterium | reverse complement strand
ATTTTGACGCTTTACCTGCAGGGCTGAAAGAACTCTGATTTCTCTCATCAGCTCGGCATCCAAATTGGTACAATATGTTTTTCTTTTAGCCATGTTGTTGCCCTCTTTTAGAACGGCGCACTGGAAGCATAAGCCAGGAAAAATAAAATAAAGGTTAATACTGTAATTAAAAATTTTTTCATTAAATTAATTGAAGCGCTTGAACTGAAACCATATAATGATGGCTACCAATAAACCGGTAGCGATGGCCAATATAGTATGGAGAAAGCTCAGCATTTCAAAACATTTTCCAGTTCTTCTCTCGAAAAATCAGCCGAAATTCTGGTGCTTCTGGCCCTTTTAATAAGTTCTTCAGGTGCTTCTTCTCCCGATAATCGGTATACCGAAATGTGATAGGCTAATTTAAGATACTCTAACTTGTTCTTAAGCAGATTTTTTTCCTGTTTCGTCATTTTAGCCAATCACATTCCCCTTTCACAGAAAATGGAAATCAGGGTGACTTCCCACCTCCGGGAAGCCACCCCAATCCATTGAGTGGGCCCCACCATCGTGTAGCTCCGCTCACTAGGCTTTATCGGCAACTTTAGAATTAACTTGAACTTAAATTGACCGTTTCAGATTTAAAAATGAAGAAAAGGTATCGTCCGGTTAAATCCTGTAAACTCTCTTCGGACCTGTCGATTGAGGATGAGAGCTTCGGTGAGAGGGAAGGGAAGAATTTTTTGGTATTGAATCATCGTCGCTTTTGCCTTTTACCCGTGGCAGAATCCGAAGCAAAATAAAAATTATCGCGAAACCAATTAAGCTGATACCGATAAAGGTTAAATTGCCCAAAACTTTCCCCCCTTATCATATGATTCGGGTTGTAACTGCCTTAAAGAAAGGGGGCAACCCGCTACGAACTGCCCCCCAATTTTGGACTCTCACAAACTTAATAATATTATAACATAAAATCACCGAACAGGAAAGACTCCTTTTTCCACGTTGTTTCAGCGCTGATCGGTGCAAAGGCGGTATATAAGGCGCTGTCCCTTATGCTCATGTACTGCTTTTCGTTTTTCTTGCTCTAAAGTATCTGCGAAAAATGCCAATAAGTTATAAGAGGTATTTTAAAATGAAACTTATATTGCTGTTACTTGGCGTTGCCATAGTCGCATTAAACCTTATTCTCTGGTATTCAAAAAAACTGGCCCGCAAAACCAAAGCGGATGAATCATCAAGTCATAACGGCAAGGCAGACGGTTCCACTACCCCTTCGATCGAATTCTTAGATAACCCCGAAGCAGCGCCATTAAAACAATCAGCAGCAGCTGAGCTGGGCATATCAATCGAAGAGCTGGACCGCATGTCGGTTGAGGAGATCGAGAAACTCGCAGCTGAAAAGGGCCTGATCTGAAGCTTTGAAACCACTTCTTTGTTAAAATCGTTCTTTACTGCTTGAAAAACGCCAGGGCGCTTCGGACATGCATTTCTGAACCAATGGGCAATGCCGCCTCATCGATATTAAAACAGGCGTGGTGATGAGGATAATCGGCGTCCTTATCTTTATTTCCGGCACCGATGAAATAAAACGAGCTGGGGACTCTGTTTGCAAACAAACAGAAATCCTCTCCGACCATTGTCACAAAGGGCACGATCCTATCCTTTGTATCAACCACTTTCTCGGCCGCTGTTCTCACCAACTGCGTCATTTCAGAATCATTGATAACCGCCGGATGGTTATAGGGATAGTCCAGCTCATATTGGATGCGGTGGGTCTCACATACATGCTTGACAATGCGCTCAAATTTTTTGCAGGGATGGTCTTCACCCTCCGCATCCGCATCATATAAATATCGTATCGTTCCTTCCAACTCCACCTGATCGGGGATTACATTTGATGTGGTCCCGCCTTCAATGCGCCCGAATACAATGACGGTTGGTTTGAAGGCATCGATTTCGCGGCTTTGAATAATTTGGGTGGTCTGAACAAGGCTGGCTGCAGCAATAATCGGATCGATGGATTCCTGAGGAAACCCGGTATGCCCGCCTTTGCCTTTAATAACCAGCTTAAAAGTGTGCATGCCTGCCATCACCGCGCCTGATGCGATCCCGATCTTTCCGGTTTCCAGTGGTGTCATGAGGTGAATCCCAAAGGCTGCATCCACCCTTGGATTCTCAAGTACTCCTTTTTCGACCAAAAGCCCAGCATGCATATTTTCCTCATTGGGTTGAAACAAAAATTTGATGTTACCCTTTATCTTGTCTTTATGTTCACAAAGAATTTTGGCGGCGATCAGAAGCATTGCTATGTGACCGTCATGTCCGCAAGCATGCATCAGACCTTCATGGACGGATTTATACGGCGCGGAAGTCATTTCCTGCACCGGCAACGCATCGATATCGGCCCTCAGCATTAAGGTGCGGCCGGGTGGGTTCCCCCTTAGCAGTCCCACAACGCCGGTCTCGCTAATGCGACTGACTTCTAATCCAAGCGGCTTCAAATAGGACTCAATTTTATCAGCGGTCCGGTGCTCCTCGAGTCCCAGCTCCGGATGCTGGTGGAAGTCTCGCCTGAGTGCAATCAGCTCCTTTTTTAATTTATCAACCTCCGCCTTGATGCCCATTGCTTCCCCCTTGCATTCAACGCAAAAGATTCAGGTGATACCTGGATTTTGCACGAGTCGGAGTCTTTCAACTTCTCATTAATTTTTATGCAAGATTCAGGTGTAACCTGATGTTTGCACGAGTCGGAGGCTTTCATATGCAAGGCACTTAAGGCTGAGGCTATAGTGTACTATGCCTCGGCCTTAATAACGCAGCAGATGGAAGCTTCCGGCTCGCCCGTAGGGTGAAAAGTAATGAGATAAAATGATTCTCATCCTTTTTATATAATAAAAATTCTCATTAATTTTCATGCAAGATTCAGGTCATTCAGTTGAGTAGGTATCCTTACTCTCCACGCCGGTCACGGCTTCGATGGTATAGACATTATTGGGGGGGCAACCCCTTGAAAAGCGTTCTCCCCGCTTCTCTTTGGGAACGCAGATGCCCACCGCAACCACTTTTTCCTGCGGGACGCCATAGGGCACTTCAACATCACCCGTTGTAAAGGTAAACCCATCGGCCTGGTCAAGGATTCCTTTGTTCTTCATGTCAAACAGGCTGCTCATGATCGCGACCTTGCAGCCGGTGCAAGTCCCCTCAGAATGGACAATTTGGACGTTGGGGTAGATGATGCGATCATCTTCTTCGACGCGTTTGAAACGACGCTTGACCGACTCAATGGACGCTCCGACAATAGAGATTTTGTCGAGATTCATCTCTCCGAGGCCGCGCTCATAAGCCACTTTTGTCACCAGCAGCTCTCCGGGTTCAAACCCCATGATGCTTCCGGCCACGGCATCACCGGCCACCGCATTTCGGGCCGCCAGGATCAAGTTCAATTCAAAGGGAATGCCGTACATCGGACCCAAACCTTCCATCGCCCAGGTCCCATCATAGATGACCAGGTCCGGCGCAAAGCGCAGATTGACATCCGCGATTCCCTCATAAAGACCTTCGCGGTGCAATTTCGATTTTTGATCATCGTGCAACAGGCCCTTCATGTTCTTCAAGCCCAGCGTCGCCTCAGCGGAATCGTGGGTTTTAAAAAGCGGTA
>JASFIX010000535.1:0-3647 GCA_050122435.1 Desulfobacterales bacterium | reverse complement strand
GAATTTTCGCAGCGGGTCCGATCGTAACCACGAGATGTAATCGATGAGTTCATTTTGCCGATCTTTCATCATTACTTCAATAATAGTTGGACGATCTGCTTTAAGGGCATCCTTCAAAATAGCCGCAAATTTTGTTAAATCCTTCACCCTTAAACCTTGAGCCCCGAAGGTTTTGGCAAACTGACTAAAGTCGGGGTTTGACAAATCCGTACCAATGATGCGCCCCTCGTGGAACTTCTGCTGAGTCCCTTTGATAGAACTCAAAGAACTGTCATTGACAACCACTGCCACAACATTAATGCCGTATCTCACGGCGGTAGCCAGCTCGGAGGCGCCCATCATGAATCCGCCATCACCGCTGAAGCAAACAACGGGCTTGGTCGGATGGGCAATCTTGGCGCCGATTGCAGCCGGATAAGCATATCCCAGCGAAACGGCGACGCAGGGGTAAAGAAAATTTTGCGGTTGATCAATCGGGAACTCATTAAATGAAGCGTAACCAAGGGCATGCACATCCACAGCAATAATCCCATCATCGGCTAACACTTCACGGATATCAGGCAACAAAGGCAAGGGCGGTTGGGCATTAAATTGTCCGCGGATTTGATTGAGAGTAGGCTTCCAGGATTCATGGCGAGTTTCTAAAGTTTCCAGGAAAGTCCGTAAAGTCAGTTTGAGGCCACCAACGACACCAGCCTCGCATGAATATTCCCGTCCAATTTCCAGTGAATCCTCATCGATTTGAACCAGTGGCTGGGGGAACTCCAAACTCCAACTGGACGTATCGATGTCTGTAAATCTGACCCCGATGGCAAGCGTGCAATCCGCATGTTGTATTGCTTCACGCGCCATGAAACCTGTCGTGTGCCGCAAGGCCAGGGGATGGGAATCGCTTATGGCCCCTTTCGCCCGGCGTGTCACGGCAACCGGTGCGTTCAACTTTTCAGCAAGCTTTACTAAATCTTCACATGCGTTCGAGTGAACCACCGCGGATCCGGCAATTAAAATAGGCATCTTTGACTGCTTGAGGATTTCTGAGGCGCAGCGGACATCGTTAACATCCGGTGCAATGGGCGCCGGCCGTTGAACACGCGATGGAATCGTCAGATCGGCTTCAGCAGTGGCGATATCCATCGGCATTTCCAGGACCACCGGACCGGGTCGCCCTGTCCGCAGTGCTAGAAAGGCTTCATTTATAATAACGGGTATCTCCTCAACTGACTTGAAAATGGCACAGTATTTAGTAATGGGGTCAAAGAAACGCATCTGGTCCAGGCCATGAAACATTTTAGCCGGATCTTTCAGGTAAAATTTTGAATCACTCTGCCCCGTAATCAGCAATACTGGCACGCAATCGGTAAATGCCTCCAAGATACCCGTTGCAGCATTACTGGCTCCGGGTCCGGGAACGGTAAGGGCAACCCCGACCTCTCCTGTGACTCGTGCATATCCATCTGCCATCTTGGTGGCTGCATATTCATGACGGACCAGATAGTGATCGATAACCCCTTTGGCGCAGCGGAAAAGGGAATCATAAATTTGGCTGTTTTGCACGCCGGGCATACCGAAAATACATCGAACCCCTTGGGCTTTTAAACATTCAATCAGGATATCTCCACCTCTCATAATGTGTCTCCTTCACAAGATTCTTTCGAATCCGCATTTTGATATATGCGATTAGAACAAGCAGGTTTCAATTTATGTTGGTTCCTCTATATCCGCATATACCCAAGCATGAGCAAGCGTGCAATGAGACTTGGGGCGCTACCGCAGAGCAAGATCTTACAATACAAAAAAATATCATCGCTATCAATTGCCAAATTTCCGAATCTGAACGTATCGGAATATATTATAATTTCGTCGGAATCGAATGACCGCCTGCTTCGCATTATATCATTTCTAATGCCCTCTCAATCTCCAATCTTACTAAATCATTCTCCTGCGATCGGCTGCCCTCTAATGCCGCTCTGGCTCGTGCTCCGCCTAGCTGTCCTAAAGACCACGCGCACATGCCGCGTACCATCTCATGAGGACTGTCAGTAAAGGATTGGATCAGCAGTGGCACATTGTCCGGGTCGCCCTGATTCCCCAACGCGCGAGCAGCGTTCATCTGCCATTTGGCCGCTTTTTTACGAGAAATGTAAAACGCCAATGGCCATACCTTGTCTACATAATGTTTGTCGTCCATGGTCAACAGCATGCCCAGAGCGAAATCCGGAGCCCGCTGCATCAGTGCTCCGTTCTCCGGTAGCGCCTGGTTCAACCAGGGCTGGTTGCGTGGACAGACCTCCTGGCACCGATCGCAGCCGTAAACCCAGGTGCCCATGGGTTCCCGCAGTTCCAGAGGTGTGATGCCATTCGTGTAGTAGGAATTAAAGGCAATGCAGCGTAAGGGGTTCATTTTTTTAGGTGCATACAAAGCACCGGTTGGACAGGCAGCGATGCAGGCGTTTTGGCACCATTTAGGGCATCCCAATTCAATGCTTGGTTCATCAGGTTCTAAATCAGCATCAAGAATTAGCGGGATGCTTTCCAGCCAGGATGCGCCGCGCATGCTATTGCGGCCGTAGACAAAACAGTTTTTACCATAATTGGTTATTCCGGCCCGGGCAGCGGACATTCGAGCCGGGAGTTCCTCATCGAACCAAACACGCATCCCCTGATCTTTAAGAAATTTCATGAAATTCACAATCCTCTGATGCTCGGTTCCATGCTCTTTGCGTTCGTCAACCTGGTAGCAGCGACCGATGATACCCACCATCTGAGACGGAAAAGCCCGGCGATGGTAATTTCGGATAAGGACAACCATTGATCTGGCCCAATCATGCTTTTCCATTGGTCTTGCGCCCCGCAGCGTATTGAACTGCTCGGTCTGCACCCAGCCGTACATCTCCGTCGGCCGGGATTTGATTTCATGAATATATAGATCCAGCGGTTCCACACCGGTAAAACCGGCGTCCTCGAATCCGAGTTCCAAGGCTTTTTCCCTGATTGCTTCTTTGAGACTCATACTATTTTTATCCTCTCTCATTTTTTAGGATTTTATTTGAATCCCAGAATATAGGGCGATAACTTCCGAAAAGCTGGCCTTTATGTCTGGTATCCTTTTTTGTTGGCCTTATCAGTATCTACGTGCGATTTATTGATGGCATCTCAGTTCAAGGGAACGTTATGATACCATCTGGAGCAGGAGTATGGCGTCAGATTTTTCCATAACCCAAACCCTGTTAAAATTACATGTTTCAAAAGGATACTGCAAGGACTTATGGACGATGCTAAGCATGGTCAGACAGTGGGAAAAACCATAATTAAATCGTGTTATTGGGTTTGCAGATTACCTAAGGAAATACGCACTTTTTTGAACCTTAATTTATTGTGGACTTCGTGCTGATGCTAAAATTCGCAGAAGAGCAAAATATTTTGGATGTGTTGATAACATCAAAAAATATTTTAAATTTATCGGTCGGTAAAAAAGAGAGCCTTGCCGACTCATGACGGGGAAAGATCCCGCTTCGCTAAAGCTACGCAGGACAGGCCCGGCGTCGTTCTAACGAGCTATGCCGTGGCAAGCATGTCATGGCGAAACGCAAGATAGTGAATAAAAAACCCTGCCTCATTAAAAAACAAGGCAGGGTTTTGTGTCAGCT
>JASFIX010000534.1:0-3670 GCA_050122435.1 Desulfobacterales bacterium | reverse complement strand
CTGATCGTATGGGAAAAAACACCCGATTTAAATGGTAGATACATACCATCGGCGACAACATACCATCCCTTACCCAATGATTGTTTAAGGGCTTTGACAGCTGTGAAGGAAAAATCCGAATAGATGACGTGGGATGTTCGGGTCATTACCGGGGAAATTCCGCTACCCACCTCAAGTATTAATTCAAGCCTTTCTCCCTGTAAATTTTTCTCAATGGTCATCTTTCGAAGAAGATAGTTGTAAAGATAATTTTTTAAGGCGGTGTATTTAGTTTCCTCAAAAAAGCTCTGGAAACGATTGGTTCGAAGATGCTTCATATCTATATGTTTATAGCGGTTGTCAAAAATATGTTCTTATTGCCAGATTTCCCAATAGGCGAAAATACTCAAAAAAGGGCGAATTATTCATGAAATTGAGGAAACAACTTTGACTTAATAATCTTCATTTTCGAAAGACGAAATAGCAATGCAGTGTATAGGCAACCAAAACCGTATTTAATGCTTCTAAATAGATTAATCGATGAGGCTTCCGCAAAATACTTGGTCGGACAGCTGACTTCAGCGACCGTATATCGATACCACAAAATTTGTGCCAGCATCTGGTTATCAAACACAAAATCATCCGAGTTGTTTTCTAGGGGCAATTGCTGCAGCAGATGCCTGGAAAAAGACCTAAATCCTGTATGGTATTCGGATAATTTTGCGCTAAGCAATATATTTTCAATGAACGTCAGCGCCCGGTTGGCGATATATTTCCAAATCGGCATCCCGCCATTGAGGGCATACCCGCCCAATATTCTGGAGCCTAACACACAATGATACAGGCCGTTTCCGATCATTGAAGCCATCGCCGGTATCAGCTGTGGGGTGTACTGATAGTCCGGATGAACCATAATGATGATATCTCCGCCGGCTTCAAGGGCCAATCGATAGCAGGATTTTTGATTGCCGCCATAGCCCTTATTTTTTTCATGAGAGTAAACAATGGTATTCGGTAAAGACGCTGCAATTGAAACGGTTTCGTCGCTGCTTTTGTCATCAACGACGATCACGATATCAACTATTTCCTGGGCTATGACCTCATCAAAGGTTTGGCGCAGGGTCTGGGCGGCATTGTATGCCGGCATGACGACGATAACTTTTTGATTTTTATACATTTAATCCTCAATTTAGGAACTATTGAAATTCCAGTCTAACCTCAGGCTTTGAGTCTGCCAAATTTTCCAGCTTCGAAAGATTTTTCTGCGCCACGAGGAGATCCGGCTTTATTCGCAACGCCTGTCGAAATTGGCTGATGGCCTTCTTGATTTCCCCCTTGGATAGCATAGCGGCTCCGAGACTGTTATAGACTTCCGCATAGTTTTTGTTGATACGCAGGGCCTTTTGGAAATGAACGATCGCATTTTCGGTATCTCCCTTACGAAGCAGCACCAGCCCTAAATTGTGGTGAACGCCGGCATAAGCCGGTTTTATTTCTAACAGGGCTTGATAATATCGAACGCTTTCATTCACCTTCCCCTTGAGAAGCAGGGCTTTTCCTAAATTGATGTGAGCGATCTCAAAATCAGGATTTATTTTTATGGCTTCTCTGTAATGTTTAAGGGCATCATCAGCGCGGCCCAATACAGCCAGCTCAAACCCTAAATTATTATGGATTACATAGTTGTCTGCCGTCACATCCAATGTATGCGCAAAAAGCTTACGGCTGTTTTGCCAGTAACTTACCTGTATCCATGTGGTGATCATCAGGATCGGAAACAAAGCTGCACATAAGGTAGAAATGACGGCCTTCCGGTGCCGCCATCCGGCCAGCAGTTGCGGCACTCCCCAGGCGAATATGATAAACAGTCCGATCAGCGGTATATAGGTGTACCGATCGGCCCATGCCTGAACCCCCACCTGCACCAGGCCGATTACCGGGACAAGGGTGCCCAGATACCAGAACCAGCCGACCCCAAGCCAGGGAAATATTTTCAGGTATCTGATGGCCAAAAACGAGATGCCGATCAGAATAATCAGTGCTGCGGTTAATTGCCAGCCCGAGAATGTGCCTGGATATGGGTAGAGCACCGCCAGATTGTCCGGCCAGATCATCTTTTGAATATATTCCAGATAGGAGACAAACGCATTGACAACTCTTACGAAAAGTGGATGAATCTCAGACGAACCGACAGCGCCGCCTTTTGCCTGGGCGAAATAGGTAATGAAGCACGATGCCAGGGTAAGAATAAAAAGCGGCGCTTTTTCTAAGATCAGAAAACCAGCCGAAGGCCGCCGGGCAGAAATGGCTGTATCTCTTTTCAAGTTGTTGAATCGAATTCGCTTTAAAGGCCAGTAATCTAAAAGGAGTAACACAAACGGCAGGGTCACCACCATCGGTTTGGCCATGAGGCCCATCACAAAGAAGCCCATAACCGGCAAATAGCGCTTTATTTGCGGGTGTTCACTGTAACGGGCATAACCCCAGAGAGCCAACATCCAGAAAAACATGCTTAAAACATCTTTGCGCTGCGATACCCATGCGACCGATTCCACATGCAGCGGATGGAGGGCAAACATGCCAGCGATAAATCCGCTCTGCCATACGTTACCTGTCATTTTCCTGAACACACCAAACAACAACAGGCTGTTTAAAATATGAAAGACCACACTGGTCATGTGATGACGTCCGGATTGCATCTCAAAAAGCTCAACATCCAGCAGGTGGGACAACCAGGTTAACGGATGCCAGTTGCTTTTATGGGTCGTTTTAAAAGCCCAGATGACATTATCTAAAGTCAGTCCATTTTGCACCCGGGCATTTTCGAAGACATAACCATCATCGTCATAGCCGACAAATTCATGATTCCAGACCTGCAAATAAACAGCCCCTGTTACCAGGACGAGGAAAAGACAGATGATGGTCTCCGGCCTGATTTTAAATCCGATTTCTTTTTCCCTATTTTTTATGGTCTGATTAAAAAACATCCGGTTTAGTGCTGTAGATGGATTTAATTGATATGCTTCATATCGTTCTGGGCCTTGTACAAATTATTTCGCGCCGCTATGAAGTCGGCCTTCAAATTGACCGCTTTTTGAAAATGGATAACCGCATTGTCGAATTGTCCTTGACTGACCAGTGCCAACCCCAGCCGATTATGTATTTCCGCATCGTCGGGTTTAATCCGCAATGCTTCCGAATAATGCAAAATGGCCAGCTCAATCTTGCCCTGCATCATAAAGGTATACCCCAGATTATCGTGGACCTCGGCATAATCAGGTTTGATCTGAAGTGCCTTTTGAAAATGGTTGATGGCATCATCGAGCTTTCCCTCTTCTGCCAGCGCATGCCCCATACTATAGTGGGGGGCAGCATAATCGGGTTTGATTTTTAAAGCGCTTAAATAATGGCGCATGGCCTCATTATTCTTCCCCTGTCCTTTCAGAGCATTTCCGAAGGCATTGTGCGCCAAATAATTGTTTTCTGTAACATCCAAGGCATGTTTGAAAAGGGCATGGTTGTTTTCCCAGTATCGGGTTTGCACCCACGAAGTTATACCAAGCATGATAATAACCGAAATGGCGGTTAGTCCCAGCAGCTTTTCTTTATGGCGCCATCTATGCAACAGCTCCGGGACTCCCCAGGCAACAATGATAAACACGCCGATCAGCGGTATGTAGGTGTAACGATC
>JASFIX010000533.1:0-3670 GCA_050122435.1 Desulfobacterales bacterium | reverse complement strand
GGATCACCGGCAGCGGTCATGGTCTTTTTGTCTGCATCCAGATATACAGAGTTGTTCCCGATGGCAAAAATGCTGGCCAGCTCATGGGTGACCACGATGATGGTGGCGCCCAGACTTTCTCGAAGCTCGAGGATCAATTCATCCAGCAAACTGGCGCTGATAGGGTCCAGTCCGGCTGAAGGCTCATCAAAAAAAAGGACTTCCGGATCCAGCGCCATGGCGCGAGCCAACCCGGCACGTTTGCGCATCCCCCCGCTGATCTCCGACGGGTAGTAATCCTCAAATCCAGCCAGGCCGACCAGAGAAAGCTTGAAGGATGCAATTTCACGCATCTGAGCGGGACTCAGGTCTGTGTACTCGCCCAGCGGCAGCGTAATGTTTTCTGCCAGCGTCATCGAGCTCCACAGGGCGCCGCTTTGATAGAGGATGCCGATGTTTTTCATAATATGATCGCGCTGTTCCGCTTCAGTCTCCCAGAAGTTGACGTCCTCGTAAAAAACCTGCCCTTTGGCCGGAGACTTCAAGCCCACCATATGGCGCATCAGGGAGCTTTTGCCACAGCCGCTGCCGCCCATAATAATGAAAACATCTTCGCGGTTAACCGTAAATGTCAGATCCCGCTGTACCACGAAGCTTCCATAAGCCATCGTTAAGTCATCAACGATGATATGGGGTTCTTTGTTTATTCCGTTCGAGGGCATAATTTCAAAGGGTTCAGGGTTAAAAGGTTCAACGTTCAAAAGTTAAACGCATTGGTAGCTGGTTCTCGCTTCTGGCTGCTAGCCAGGAGCCAGACGGCAAAAACTAAATTCCAATAATATTACACGCCACCGTTATAATTGCGGTGGCGATGACAATGGCCACGATACTGGTCACCACGGCTGAGGTTGTTGCCTGTCCGACCGCCGATGCGCTGCGCCCGCATTGAATGCCCCGCAGACATCCGGATAGGGCTACCAGGACACCAAAAACCAGCGCATGAATGATTCCGATAAAAAAATGATACAGATTCATGGCGTTTATGGTTTGATTAATGTATTGGATGCTCGAGATGTCGAGCATGCTAACCCCCACGATGAATCCACCCAAAATACCCATTAGATCCGCATAAATGCATAATAGCGGCATCATCAGAATCAGGGCCAGCATGCGGGGCAGCACCAGAAATTCCATTGGGGAGATGCCCAGGGTTTGCAGGGCATCGATTTCCTCGTTGACCTGCATGGTGCCGATCTGGGCTGCAAAGGCTGCGCCCGTGCGCCCTGCCATAATAACGCCCACCATGACGGCTCCCATGACACGCGTCATGGCGATGGCCACCAGGTCTGCCACGAAAATCTGGGCACCGAACATCATCAGCTGAACTGCCCCAATAAAAGCAAAGATCAAACCCACCAGCAGGCTGATCAGCGAGACGATAGGAAGCGCCTGCACACCACACTGCTGGATTGTGAGCATCAACTCTGAGCGCTGAAAACGGGCTTTGCCAACTAAAAACTTCAAAAACGCCAGAAAGGACTCGCCGATAAAGCTGAGGGTATCAACAGATGCCTGGCCGACTTCAATAGCGGAGGTACCGATGCGGTCCAGCACAGGCTCCCGGACCTTTTCTTTGCGGGCGCCTTTTCTTTCCGGAACGGCAAAGGCAAGCTGTAGCAATTTTTGGATGCCCTCGGAGAGCCCCTCCTGGTTGACCGTGATATTTTTTGCCGAACACTGATTGATGATTTTGGTGAGAAAGGAAAGCAGACCGCTGTCCCAGCCGGATAGCTCACCGGCATCAAAGGTAACTTGTCGGATTTTAGTGTCCGATTCAATCTGGTTCTGAAATTCAGCGTCCGTGGGCAATTTGTGCCCAATGGTCCAACTGCCTTTCAGCCGAACCCGCAACGTATCACCTGCCGGCCGGTCAAAACTCAACTCGCAGGATTCTGCTATATTTTCTTTTGCCAGTTGCATGGGGCATTATTTAATTAACTGGAGTAATGGAGTAGTGGAGTGATGGAGTATTGGGTCCGCAAGTTTGAATTTACTCTCGCTAACGTTCGATTAAAAAAATCCAATATAAGGCTAATCGATACCGGTTACTCTATTGATTTCTTTAAGACCAGACTGATCAGTCCACTCTTCTTTATCTCCTTTGTGTTCGATGCCTTTAACCTGTCTTAATAATCTATTTTCAAGTTTGTAGGCAATATTATCCAATTTTCAGAACCCACGATTTTTAATCTTTCGCATTTGCCATTGCTCCGGCACTCCAATACTCCATCACTCCTTTGCTGGTGGAGTACGTGAGAATGTTTTGATGACGACCAACAAAGCTCACGGTCAAAAGATAATTGCTTATAAACCCGTTCTAACGGGCGGCTTTCTGCATCGTGTCTAAGTACTGATCCAATTCCTGAATGCTGGTAAACACCTGCAGGGTCGGCAGGGCGTTTAATATATCAAAAACTTTTTTGATCTGAGGCTGCAGGTGCATGAACATGATCTTGCCACTATTTTTTTCAAGCTCTTTTTTGGTTTTCAGCAGAACCCGGACACCCATACTGTTGATATAATCCAGAAACTCAAGATCGAAAATGATGATATCCGGTAGCTGTTTCAACACCGCTTCTACTGTACCTTCCAGGACTTTATACGTATTTCCGTCCAGGGATCCGATCGGCGATACGGTGAAAACACCGGGCCGGGTTTCGGCAGAATTGACTTTAAGCGCCATGTGACCTCCCTTTTTGATTTTTGATTTTGGAATTTGGATTGCGGATTGAAACTTAAGGCAGTCTTTATTTGGTCGCTTATTCGGTCGTTACATCCAAAATCCGAGATCTAAAATCTAAAATATGAATGACTTCAGTCGAAACTGTGAACTAAACGTATTTAATATTGATATATTTTGGGTCGATTAAATATTTATATCAATTCCCTTTAAACCATTTACGGAACATCGTCTTTAGAGAAATATGTTCCAGCAGTGATGTTTCTTTAGGCCCTTCAACGGGCTTATCAGCCGGCCACCATTCCACGGGATCAAACGAAAATGAAAGACTGGATGCCAGTGCCGGAATCAATCGATCTTCAATCAAAACATTCACACGTTCCTCAATTTTGCTGAAGTGAACGCTGACCTCCTCGATATACCATTCCGGAATTCTTTCTAAAGAATCCAAGGAGACCTTCACCATTTTTTCCATATCTTTTCCCAGAAAGGATTTGAGAGCGTCTTCTGTGAGTTCATCAAAGCGCTGCCCCAATTTCTCTTTCAAGTCTGTGTCATCACTGGTATCCACAATAAACGTAAGCGTAAAATATCCGCCCCCATACGGGCGTCGAGAAGAGGAGATTTTGATAACGCCTTCTTTATTCGTACGATCTTCTCCAAACCGGACCGCAAAGCCGGCATAGGCGATCATCTTCTCATGGGCTTTGACTGACAGGTAACTCTTTCTAGGATCAAATTCCCGGGTCATTTAGATTTTCCTTAATGGTTCAGTGCGAGGTTTCTTATTTTTAAATGGCCTTAATATACCTATCAGACAAAAAATATGGTTTCAACCGGGCGGATAAAAAATATTGATGTTGAATACCCGCGTAAAGCTTGGGCAAAATCACTTACGGCAGTGTACAGGCACCAAATATCACAAATCCAACTTCATCGCCGGAGGCGGTT
>JASFIX010000532.1:0-3678 GCA_050122435.1 Desulfobacterales bacterium | reverse complement strand
GATGTGCGCATCGCCAAGGAAGATCAGGACAGTCTCGCCGATTTGGAATATTTTCATATGACCCTTCCTGATGGCTCACAGGTACCCATTGGTTCCGTGGCCCTGTTGGAGCAAGGACGGGGTTATGCGAGTATTTCAGGGGTTAACGGACAGCGCACTGTGACTGTAACCGGCGAGGTGGATACCCGACAAGCCAATGTTGCTCAGCTCATCAGCAAGCTAGAAAAGGAATTTTTCCCGAAGCTGCATAAAAGCTATCCTGCAATCACTGTTTCCATTGAAGGGGAGAGTAGCGAGGCCGCCACCACCGCAAGATTCATTCTGAATGCCTTTATGATCGGTGTAATTGGTATCTTTATACTGTTAAGCTATCAATTCCGTAGTTACAGCGAGCCACTCATTGTCATGGTGGCCATTCCCTTTGCCCTGATCGGTGTTATCTGGGGTCATCTCCTCATGGGCCTTAATCTCACCATGCCGAGCATCCTCGGCTTTGTTGCCCTTGCTGGTATTGTGGTCAACAATTCCATCCTGCTCGTTGAATTCATCAAGATTAAAAGACGTGAAGGTGCTTCAATACCGGACGCAGCCTGCAGTGCATCTCGCCAGCGTTTTCGGGCAATGACTATCACTACACTCACAACCATTGCAGGGCTCCTGCCCTTGCTCTTCGAACGGAGTCTGCAGGCCCAGATTCTCATCCCATTGGTGACGAGCGTTGTATTCGGTCTATTGTCCGCTACCATATTAGTTATATTCGTCATCCCAGCGCTATATACCATCCTCGGTGATATGCATCTTGTGGCCAAAGTGGAGGGGAAAGTTGTTTGATAAAACGATGCAAATTACCTTATTCTGCGATTGTTATGATGTTTTTTTTAGATGGAAAACTTCCTCTACTGAAAGGGACTACAGAGTACATCGTGTATCTAAACAATTTAAAAAGACTCCCTTGTTAAAAAATAGATCGCTACAATATCCAAATGTAATCACATTTAAAGATATTTTCTGAAGGAGAACGTCATAAATCTTTAAACTGATGCAAATTGACTATAACGTGCAGAGAAAGTCTAATTTGTCAGATTCCAAAAATTAGCCCAGGCGTGCTCCAAAGATCGTGTGAGATCCTATAAATATCATTTAGTCTAAAAAATTGGGATTCGCAAATTAGAACCATAGGCCAGAGACACTCTGCTCATTTCAAAAAAAGCTACTTATTATAAATAGCATCAGCCAATGTAACAAATTTTGGCTTGCCTAAAATTTTATAAACCGTGCCTGAATATTCGATTTGCATAAATTTTAGCATACATTCGTTAATCAAAAGTATAAAAAAGGGGTTACAGCATGTACTGTAACCCCTTAAGTTTGAGCAAATGTCTTTCCCCCATTCACTGGTAGAAAGACTCAATAGCTGAAAAAAATTAGGTTCTAAGGAATTCCTGGGTCAGTTTTTGCCAGCCGATCTGGGGCAGATTGCCGAAAATATCATCACTTAGATAGCCTCCGTCGGCGGCCAGCGGTCCTGCGGTTTCCTCGATGACTTCATAAAGGCGGTCGACTTCCTGGTCGATAAACTCACTGGCCTGGTCGCCGATCATCAGGTTCTTAAGGTCCTGACGAAGGTTGGCGCAGTGCAGGCGCAAAATCCAACCCTGACTGTATGGATCGACGTCAGCCCCGCTGCCGCGTTCGCGCAGCTCCGGATTAATATCAGTTACCACGCCGCTGACCGGAGAAAGCAACTTTGCGTCGTTTTCTTCCCGGCGCAACGATATGTCTTGCCGGCCCTGCTCCATTTGCTTGCCCATCAGAGGGGCTTGAATTTGATCCAGCGGTCCCAGCAGGCGCAAGGCGAAATCGTCCAGGCCGACGCGAACCATCGATCCTTCCTCGATTTTAACCCAGGTGTGTCCCTGGTGCAGATAAAATCCGTGCGGAATTTTAAATCCTTTGATATCCAGGACATCCACCGGCTGAACCACGGCGTGAACGGCAAACTGATCACTGAAATATTGATCGAATTCGCAATTGGCACACTGGTAGTCATGGGTGCAGCTGCGGAACTCAATGTGGCCGATCATATGATGCAGGCATGGCTGCTTCCAGGCCGGTAGCTCACGCAATTTGTCCTTCCAGAAAACAATCCGGCCGCGCTTGCCCGCGGGAATCCTGCCCTTTTCTTTGAGTTGCAGGTTTTCGGCAGCGACACGCCGCATGGCGCGATCATAGGCACAGGTCGCGCACTGGTATTCAAGCCGGCAAAACTTTTTGGGAACCACGCCCGCCTGCATCCAAATGCATGGGGGGTGGTTCGCAGACTGTTTATTTTCTATTCGAGAGGGAACCATTGTATTTCTCCCTATCAAAGCCACGCAGTTATTGGTTAATGGTTATTAGTTATTCGGGATGATGCGATAAACTGCCTGTCATTTACCAATAACCAATAACGGGTAACGAATAACTAAGTTCGCAAGAACTTTTGAGTTAAATTCTTCCAGCCCAGGTCCGGCAGATTGCCATAAATATCATCAGCCAGATAACCACCATCGGCTGCCAGGGGACCGGCGACTTCCTCAATCATGGTTTCCAGTTGGCTGACTTCCGTGTTGATCCAGCTCAGGCTGTCCTGATCCACCATCAAGCTTTTCATGGTGCCTTTAACATCCGGTGTCCGGACCATAAACAGCCACCCGTCACCGTAAGGTTCATTATTGGCCAGCTTTGGATTTTCCCTGACCTTTGAATTAACTTCCATGATAACCCCATCAACCGGTGAAAGGACGTCAGCCAGATTGTCTTTACGCTTCAGCCCCCAGCCCGCTTTGCTCTGGTCCAATTCTTTACCGATTAACGGCAAATCGAGCGCATCGGCTTCACCCAGCACTTTCAGCGCAAAGTCATCCAATCCCACCCGAATATATCCGCCGCTTTCTATTCTAGCCCAGGCGTGTCCATTATGGAAATAGTATCCCATGGGGACATCGAAACCTTTAACCTGCTGCATTTCAGCGGGAAACGCTTTGGCTTTGGTGGTCCAGACATCTTCAAAATACTGGTCAAAATCACATTTGCCACATTCATAGTCATAGGCGCACATTCGTTTTTCAATCCGCCCGGTAAGGCTGTGGCGGCAGACTCGATCCAGATCCGGCAGTCTCTTCATCGCTTCCTGCCAGCTGATCTGTTTGCCCTTGGCGACTTTCTGATCCATGGCATGATCATATTTACAGCTGGTGCAATCATAAAAATTGTCGCAACTTTTAAACTTTACAACCCCAGCCTGCATCCAAAGACAGGGAGTTGCAGCTTTGGCTTTCTTGTCCGGTTTGACCAGCCATACCTGGCCGCCGAGAACAGATTCAATCCCCTGCTGCGCTTTACCGTCACCCGCTTTGCCTTTTTGATAAGTCGATCCAGATCCCACCTGACTCCGCTTTGTCTTTTTCTTCTTTTCAGCCATTTCTTTTGCTCCTTTTGTGAAATTTAACTCATTTTTAATCTCTCTATAGAGCAATTCATGTGCCAAAGGCGCTCATGCACCTCTGTTTTCTCTTAACAATTTTAAATTATTATATATTTTTATTATGCCGGATGGGTCGCCACTAAAATCCAATTCTGAATAATGTAGAAATATACTACAGATTGCAAATCGAACAGATTGATTTTTTGACAAAT
>JASFIX010000531.1:0-3710 GCA_050122435.1 Desulfobacterales bacterium | reverse complement strand
GCCCCAGGAAAGTAGAACAGATCTGGGGGAAAAGACCTTAGAAGCGTCGCCTGAAAATTCATCGCTGGCTAAAGCAAGCAAGTCGCAAGCGGTTCAATCGAACAAACCTTTGAAGGCGCAGTCCGTCCAAAAAACAACTGCATCTGTGAAGCAAAAATCCGTTTACCCGTATTCCATCATGTTGTCCAGCTGCAGATTGCCGCAAAGCGCCCGTAAAGTCGTATCGAATTATAAAAAGGTGGGACTGGCACCCTACGTTGTTAAAGTTAAATTCGATAAAGACGACGAATGGTTACGGGTGCTGTCAGGCCATTATAAAACCCGCCAGGAGGCACTTAAGGCCATACAGGAAAACCGGCTCTCAAACGCCATTGTCAAAAAAACACCGTATACCAACCTCATCGGCACCTATACATTCATGAATGAAATGCAAGCTGAACTGAAACAAATCAGAGCGCTGGGATATTCACCCTATTTCATCAAAACCCATACCGGTCAGTTTAATCTGGTGGTGGGCGCTTTTGTTTCCAAAGAAGGTGCGGAAAATTTAAAAAAAGAACTGCAGTCAAAGGGTATTCAAAACACGGTCATCACCCGATAAGGTGCACCATGCAGGTTGAAAATCAACACAAATCCCATCAGGGATTGACTATCAAAGAATTGAAAGTTGGCCAATCTTACCAAAAAAGTTTTGCGATTACCGCTGATTTGATCGAGCGTTTTGCCGATGTGACCGGTGATCACAACCCGATCCACCTGGACGAAGACTACGCCGGCAAGAGCATATTTAAACAGCGGGTGGCTCAGGGCATGCTGCAGGCCGGCCTTTTGTCCGGAATTTTAGGTTGTCATTTTCCCGGAGTGGGAACCATCTATCTTTCTCAAACACTCAAATTTATCAAGCCGGTCTTTATCAAAGATCAGATTACGCTGCGCCTGGAGGTTTTGGAAATCATTAACGATAAAAACCAAGTTCGTCTCGGAACTCTCTTCACCAATCAGAACGGTGAAGCCGTCGTCACCGGCGAGGCCCTCGTTAAGCCCCCACCCGAATGATCGTCTTTCAGGTACTGGAAAAAACAGCCCCCCGTATCAATCAAGCCTGCCCCATTGATTTTGTCGCCTTATTGATTAGCTTATAGCTTTGGCAAAACCAATTTTAACAATAGTTGGCAAAGGTTTCATGTTTGCCGGTTTAGCCCGTTGAGCGCGTTGTTCAGTTAAGCCGGTTGAAATCTGACAATGTCTGATTTTATTTTAACGGGCTAACGGGCAACGGGCTCAACGGGCTAAACCATTTTAAGGTACTTTTAAGCTAAGGATTCTGAACAAATGGCAACCATCTTGGTCGTATCCGCACATCCGGATGATGAAACCCTTTTTTGCGGCGGGACGCTCGCAATGTATGCCCAAAAGGGACACGATATTTTCATCCTCGAAACCACCCGCGGTGAGGGCGGCGAGGTGGGTGAACCGCCGCTGGCCACCCGCGAAGACCTGGCCGCTTTCCGTGAGCAGGAGGTTCGGCAGGCTGCTGATATCCTGGGTGCACACGACATCTTTTTTCTACCTTACATTGACCCTTTCATGGAGATCAACGGCACCGCCCGCCGCATCGATGCCCCTCTGTCGGATTTTGCCGCGGCAATCGCAACATATATCCATAAGATTGATCCGCAGCTGGTCATCACCCACGGCTCAAACGGCGAATACGGCCACCCCCAGCACATCTACACCCACCAGGCCACCCGCATGGCCTTAAACAGCGGCCGGCAGGGTATTGCGCTAATGAGCTGGTCGGCCTGGCATACGCCCAACGAGCGTGAGCGCATATTAAACCAGGACGATCAGGCCGATATCATTAACGACATCAGCCCCTGGCACGATACGAAGGTCGCCGCTGCCCTTTGCCACAAAACCCAGCACGCCATGTTTCTGCGAAATTCCGGCGCCCCTTCCGTACCGCACATGGTCTGGAAGACCGAAGCCTTCCACATCTGGCAGGGTCCATTACCGCAAGATTTATAAGATTGGGAAAACAGCAGTTATTTAACATCCCACATACCACCAGCCCTCAAGATAAAATAGACGCTACCGATAATAAAGTTATGGTTAATGGGTTGTGCCCGTTACCTGCCGAAGGTCCTCGTGAAACGGGATTAGCCCGTTGGCCCGAACGTTGGCCCGTAAAAAAATAAAATCAGACATTTTCAGATTTAAACGGGCACAAGAGAACAACGCGCTCAACTGGCCCAACCGGCCAACCGAAGATCTTGAGGTCGTTCCAAGATCATTTTTATTCTCATATCGTCGATAAGGCTTATTCAAATACAATTTATGACGGATAATTTATTGAACACCGCCCGGAACCCTCAACCCGTCTGGAAGCGTAAGCTGAAGCGGGCCGGCCGCGCGATCCAAATCTGGCTGCGAGAGCTGATCCATTCGCTGATCGAAATCATTATCCTGTTTGCCGTCACGGCTGTATTGGTCGGCATCTTACTTTCATTGCTGGAGGCCTTCTGGTACCTCTACCTCGAAACTCCGGTCGGCATCAAATATACCGCAAATCCTTCCAGATTATCGCCGCACCTGTTAACGCAATTATTCAAAGGGGATCTGTTTTTGTTTTCCATTGAAATTGCCACAGCCACGCTGACTGCCTGTCTGATAATAAGCGCCGCCTTTCAGATACTGGCTTTGCGCCGCTATTGTTATTTAGGGCGCGGCCTGCTAAACCGCATGATTGTAGTTTTGCTGTTCAGCACTGCCGGGGCTTATAAGCTGTCCCACACCAGCCAGATAGACCTGCTGGTTGCCTTCGGGATTTCAATCGTTCCAAGCCTGTGCCTGTTTCCATCGTGCATGAATATTTCGGCCAGAATATTGCCCGAGTTGACTCCCATCGGGATCATCAAAATAATCATCAATGCCAAAAACTTCATCACTGATTCCAGTGACCGAACTATCCCAGACCCGCATGCTTCCCTTTCTCCGATTTACAATGGCCCTCCACAGCCGGCCCCCGCCTCCAAGCCTGTCCCTTCATTAAAAAACCGCAGCGCAGGCCGCATCAAGCCGGATGTGCGCGGAACAGTTCAATAAACTAAAAAATCAAATTCCTAATATGACAACATAAAATCTTAAAAATTTTCACTCTCTACAAATTCCATATTAAGGCACGTAAGGTAAACTTTGACTAAGCCCCTCGCCCACACAATATATAGTGGCTATTCTGAAAATTTGAGAATTGTAGATTTAATCATAGAGTCTTAAGCGGAGGACATTCTCCGAATTTGTCGTAATCTTCACTGGCAGAGCTTCCAGCAATCTTGATATTAACGTTTCAAGCCTCTGAATCCTGCGGAATACCGTTTATAGTCCGGAAATGATATGAAAATGGACTTTGGCAAGTATTCTTGAGTACATCATCAATCAATTATAGAGCAGATTCCGACAAAATGGCTTTAATTTGGGGAGATTTTAAAAAACCATTTTTTAATTCCAAATCTGACATGCCGTCGGCTACCATATTAACCCATTTCTTTGCATGCCCCCAAGCTTTGGCGGATTTATTTGAGTGACCGAGTTTATTATATGCAATTGCCAAGGTTGAATAGGTCTCCCAGAGAAGTCTTGGATTCCCGACTTTTTCAAGCACTTCTATTGATCTCTTAATAGTATTAGTAGCATTCTCTAATTCATTACGG
>JASFIX010000530.1:0-3716 GCA_050122435.1 Desulfobacterales bacterium | reverse complement strand
GGAATTTATTGACGAAACCCTTTTGCTTTCATCACAGCCGCCCTTCCTCGTTCCCGGAGGATCAGCCTGTAATACCGTTGTCGGGGTCAGCAAACTCGGCGGAGCGGCCCGTTTTGTCGGCAAATGTGGCACCGGGGCCATGGGTGAATTCTTTGAGAATGATTTAAAACGTCAAAATGTAGAACCGGTACTTTTGCGTTCAGGCTCGCCCACGGGCCGGGTGCTTTCGATCATTACGCCAGATGCCCAACGCTCCATGTTTACCTTTTTAGGGGCTTCGGCTGAAACAACACCACGAGAGATCGCGCAAGATTGTTTTACAAATGCAGCCATTGTTCATATCGAGGGTTACCTGCTGTTCAATCCGGAATTAATTTCACAGGTTCTAAAAACAGCCAAAAAAGCCGGCGCAAAGGTTTCTCTGGATCTCGCCAGTTTTAATGTGGTGAAAGAATCCCACGAGCAATTGCAGCATTTCGTTGAATCTTATGTCGACATCCTTATCGCCAATGAGGACGAAGCACTGGCCTATACCGGACACGAAGACGAGACCCATGCCATTCAGACCCTGGCATCAGATGTCGAAATTGCCGTTCTTAAAGTCGGGCAGCGAGGGAGCTTCATCGCCTGCGGTGAGCAAATTGTGCCGATCCAGCCCAAAACCGGAGCGCCGATCATCGATACCACCGGAGCCGGCGATTTATGGGCCGCCGGCTTTCTTTACGGACTTGTTAACGGGTATGCGCTTGAACAGTGCGGCGAATTGGGCTCAGCCTGCGGTTATGAAGTGTGTCAGGTGGTGGGCGCCAATATTCCCGATGCGGGCTGGGAAAGGATCAAAAAACTGCTGGAGTAATGGAGTGGCGGAGTAAAGGAGTATTGAAAAAATGCCATTTATGCGATATCCAATCAATTCCAACACTCCAGTACTCCTATACTCCAGCACTCCAAATGGCCGCATAACAGCTAATGGGTGGTCATTTTTAGATTATTGTTTATAGGAGATTGTGACAAATTAAGGAATTTCGGAGGTTAAATGGCAACAAAGAAAAAATCCCGGAAGCAGCTGTTAAAAGAACCGGATGAATTTATCACATTTACCGGTAAAGCGATTAGCTTTGTTACCGGGTATCAAAAACAGATTTCCTACATGCTATGCACGATTGTGGCGGTTGCTTTAATCTTCTATGGGTACCGGTTTTTTGCACAACGCTCAGAAACAAAAGCGTTTACCCTATTGGGGCAAACCCAATCGAAATACGATACGTTGGTAAGGACCTCGTCGGAAACAGAGGCCTACCATCAGATATCGGAAGCATTTCAAAACATTATTAAAAAATATGGTGGCAACGCCGGTGGTAAACTGGCCCGGGTTATTTATGCCAATATCAGCTACAAGGCCGGGCAGTATGAAAAGGCCATCGCGCTTTATAAGCAGTCGCTCAGCGACTTTAAAGATGATAAATTCGTCTATAATATGATTTTAATTAATCTGGGGCATGCCTATCAGCATGTTGAAAATGAGCAAAATGCTGCCGCTTATTTTGAAAAAGCCGCATCAGCAACAGATTCGCCTATTCGAGAGGAAGCCCTTTTTAACCTGGGTTTGATGTATGAAAAAACGGGAGAGGCCGCAAAAAGTCAAAAAACGCTTCAAGAGATTCTGAACAACCATCCGGATTCCATCTATTTTGACCTGGTAGAAGAGGAATTAAGCACATTAAAAAAATAAACCATATCTTAATGATACGGCTTATTTTAATTAGCCGACTTCCAGGTTGTACTTTTTGATCTTCTGATTCAGACCGCTTTTACCAATCCCCAGCAGGGTTGCAGCGTGGGATTGGACGTTATTGGACATTTTCAATGCCCGCTCAATCAAGGCCTTTTCAATCATCGCCAGTGTATCGTAAAGCTTGGCGTCCGCCGGTATGCCCTCAAGATGTAATGTGTTATATACATTATCCTTAAACCCCTTGGGAAGATCCGATACCCGCATGATCTCGCCCGGGCACAAAATCATTACGCGCTCGATTACATTTTCAAGTTCACGGATATTCCCCGGCCAATTGTAGTCATAGAACAGTCGATCCACTTCCTGGTCGACTCCGGTAACCGGGGCGGCGGATTGGCGTTCGGAAGCATATTTTTTTATAAAATGATTCACCAAAAGGCGAATATCTTCCCGACGCTCCTTCAGGGGCGGCAGAACAATATGAACGACATTTAACCGGTAATACAGGTCCTCACGGAATCGGCCATCCTGCATTTCTTGCTGCAAATCTTTGTTGGTTGCGGCAAGAATACGGATATCCACCGATATGGTTCTGACCCCCCCCACCCGTTCGAATACTTTTTCCTGAAGTACCCGTAACAGCTTAACCTGCAAATTCGGCGACAATTCTCCGATTTCATCTAAAAAAAGCGTTCCGCCATCAGCCAGCTCAAAACGGCCCTTCTTTGTTGCCACAGCACCGGTAAACGCACCTTTTTCATGGCCAAAAAGTTCGCTTTCCAGCAAATTTTCCGCAAGGGCTGAACAGTTCACGGCCACAAAGGGCTTTTCGCGTCTGGGGCCGTTAAAATGAATCGACCGGGCGACCAGTTCTTTGCCCGTACCGCTTTCACCTTCGATTAAAACCGTGGCACCGGAGGGAGCGACTTTTTGAATGGTATCAAAGATATCCCGCATCTTTTTGCTTTTGCCGATAAGATTGCCGAAACGATACTGAGATTCCACCGCATCACGTAAGCGCCGGTTTTCTTTGACCACCTGATACATGGAGATGGCTTTTTTGACGTAAATAATCAATCGTTCATTGTCGAAGGGTTTCAAAACATAGGTGTAGGCCCCTTTTTGCATGGCCTCGACGGCTTTATCCACTGTACCATGAGCCGTCATCATGATAACCGGCAGATCTGGATCGTCTTCTTTAATATTCTCCAGCAATTCAATGCCGTCCATCTTGGGCATCTTCATATCGGTAAGAATGAGGTCCAGATCAGATGATTTGTGAACTTCAAGCGCCTCGGACCCACCAGGGGCTGTCAAGACTTCAAAGCCCTCATCTTCCAAGAGTGCGCTTAAAATGGTCAGATAATTTTTTTCGTCATCCACAATGAGGATTGTTTCCATGGTGTTCTAACTTTATCCGCTTATGTATTTAAGGGTTAGCGCCATCTGAAGTGGTTTCAAAACCTCAGATCAGGTCCAAGAAAACACGCGCAAGGCGTCAGGCCGATCGGGAAAGCGCAGCATACATGAGTATGTGAGCATTTGCCGGAGGTCTGCAACGCGGCCATTGGGCCTTAGATGGGGTTTTGAAATCACTTCTTGTCAAACAACTGCAGTCTCGGCGCTCTCCTTATCTTTACCATCGGTTTTCAGCTTAACCGGCAACTCAATGGTCACCCGTGTTCCGCGAACGGGTCGATTGACAATTTGGATACTGCCGCCGTGGGATTCGATAATGTTTTTTACAATTCCCAATCCGAGGCCCGTACCTTGCTCCTTGGTTGTAAAAAATGGGTCCCAGATTTTATCCAGATTTTCGGATGGAATCCCCAGACCTTCATCATCAAAATGCACAGTTAGCCAGCGCTCATTGGAGCTGATCTCAACCAGGATTCTGCCGCCATCGGGCATCGACTGCATGGCGTTTATCAAAATATTTAGAAACGACTGATACAGCATTGCTGAATCGACCATAATCTCC
>JASFIX010000529.1:0-3720 GCA_050122435.1 Desulfobacterales bacterium | reverse complement strand
CTGGTCCGGCAAAAAACCGAAGAGTATGAACTCAGTGGTTCAGCGGCCTTACACACAATATTACCGGATGAAACATTAAAATTGGGTCCCTTTACACTGGAATTTATACGGGTGGGCCACAGCGTTTTAGATGGTGTGGGGATTGCCATTCAGAGCCCATTGGGAAGAATTATTCATACCGGCGACTTTAAAATCGGATATGGATCCGTCGATGGAGGGACGACAGATGTCAACAAATTTGCAAAATTCGGTGAAGACGGAGTTCTGGCGCTGTTGTCCGATTCCACCAATGTAGAACGGGAAGGACATCCGATTTCTGATAAGGAGATCTGTGAGACCCTGATGCGGATCACAACCGCAGGCAGCGGCCGTGTTATTGTCGCACTGTTCGCTTCGAATATAGCCCGCATCCAGGTCATCGTGGATATTGCCAAGGCCAACGGTAAAAAAATCATTTTTGACGGTAAAAGCATAGAAGACAGTGTTCGTATCGCAAGGGAGCTGGGGTACCTGGACACCACCAATAGCAAGATCATTCCAATCGATGAGGTCGCCGATCATGATGATGATGAAATCATCATCATTACCACCGGCACCCAGGGCGAACCCATGTCTGCCCTGGCGCGAATGTCATCCGGAACCCACAAACAAATAAAAATACAAAAGGGCGATACGGTAGTGCTATCCTCTAAATTCATTCCCGGCAATGAAAGGGCGATTGCCAAGATTATTAATAACATGTACCGTAAAGGCGCCGATGTTATTTACGAGAAAATATCCGATATTCATGTATCCGGCCATGCATTTCGGGAAGAACTGAAACTGATGATTAAATTGACCCGGCCTCGATACTTTATTCCAATCCATGGAGAATACCGGCATCTAATTTTGCATTCACGGCTGGCTAAAGAGGTGGGTATCCCGGAAAAAAACATATTATTGGCTGAAAACGGACAGATTATTGAATTTGATAAAAACGGCGGCCGGATAAATGGACGGATTCCAACCGGCCGGGTGCTCATCGATGGTAAGGGGGTTGGCGACGTCGGCCGAAGCGTTTTAAAAGAACGCAGGGTGCTTTCAGAAGAGGGGTTGGTGGCCGTGACGATGGCGTTTGATGAAGAAACCGGTGTGGTTGTCTACGGGCCCGAGATTGTTTCCCGGGGATTTGTCTTTGAAACTGAAAGCGGTTACCTGCTGGAGGACGCTCAATGTGTGGTCTTGGAGATTGTAGAAGAAATAACGCCGGAGATTCCCAATCGGGTAGATAAAATCCGTTCTAAGATTAAAACCGCATTGCGGCAATATTTTTTCTTTACCATCGGACGCCGGCCAGTTATACTTCCGTTTATTATGGAGGTCTAGTCAGCTGCTGGCTGATCGCCAGCAGACAAGGTGTCAGGTTTCAGTGTTCAGGTGTCAGGAATAAATAAAAGACAGATGTCAGATAACAGATAATGGATGGGGAAATGTCTGAAAGATTAATTATTTTGTCTGACTTCGGTTTTCTGCCTTCCGTCATCTGTGTTCTGACACCTGACACCCGACACCTGAAACCCAAAAAAAGACAAGTGGTTGTTAACACTCAACACGTAACCCGCAACTCGTAACGCGTAACACGCAACCCGCAACCAGATACAAACTTATGCGCAAGGAAATCATCGGTATATTTTGTTTTTTTCTGGTCATTTTTACCTTGATCAGTCTACTGTCATTTAGCCCGCATGATCCTTCGATTCATAATGCGAAAGCCGGTGACTCGATTCATAATTTGTTCGGTCGGGTCGGTGCGCATTTGGCGGGCGTTTTAATCGGCCTCTTTGGGCTGGGCGCATTTTGGATTCCGCTGTTGTTGCTATTGACCAGCATCCATTTTTTTGGGGATCACCCAATACAAACCAAAATTTATACCCTGATCGGCGGTATTCTGCTGGTGGTCACCACCGGCAGTCTGCTTGCCATGCAGCAAAATAGCTATGTTTTGTTCGGCAACCAATTTTCAGCCGGCGGCCTGATCGGCATTCCCTTTAAATCATTTCTAGCAAAATACACCAATTTTACCGGCGCGTTAATTATATTAATCCTGCTGTGGATCGTCGGGTTCATGCTGGCCACCGGCTTTTCATTGATTGCTTTCTGTTTGCGATGCTGGGATTGGATATCCGCTTTATCGGACCGGGTGATGACCCTATATCTTAAATGGAAAGAACGCCGAGAACGCTCAAAGAAATTCGCCAAAATTGACCGTCAAACCACCCGCAAAAAGGCAATAAAAATAAAGGCCACTAAGGCCAAACCGATTAAACCTGTTCCGGCGCCCAAGCAGGAAGAATTTAAGTTTATGAAGACCGGAAAAGGCTTTCAGATGCCGTCCATTAATTTTCTGGAGGAGCCTGAATTTCATATCGGTTCTGCCGATGATGAAAACTTGCGTATGCAGTCCCATTTGCTTGAGAAGAAACTGGAAGATTTCGGGGTTCACGGCAGGGTGGTTGAGATTGCCCCCGGACCGGTCATCACCACCTTTGAATACGAGCCGGCTCCGGGCGTAAAGATCAATAAAATTGTCAACCTGACAGACGACCTGGCGCTGGCCATGCGGGCAACCAGCATCCGGATTGTGGCGCCGATACCCGGCAAAGCGGTCATTGGTATCGAGGTGCCGAACCCCAATCGTCAGATGGTCAAATTCAAAGAGGTTATTGCATCTAGTGTATTTGAAAAATCAAAATCGAAGCTGACGCTTTGTCTGGGCAAAGATATTGTCGGCAATCCGGTGGTTGCAGAGTTGGAAAAAATGCCGCATTTGTTAATTGCCGGAGCTACCGGTGCCGGGAAAAGTGTCGCCTTAAATGCGATGATTTGCAGCCTGCTTTACAAATCCAAACCGGATGAAGTCAAAATCATTTTGGTCGATCCCAAACGCATTGAACTTGCCAGCTATGACGGGATCCCCCATCTGATTACACCGGTGGTCACCGATCCCAAAAAAGCCACCAATGCGCTTTTTTGGGCGGTTCGCGAAATGGAAAAACGCTACGAACTGTTTTCCGAAATGGTCGCCCGCAATATCAAACAATACAACAATAAAGTGGTCAAAGCCAAAAAGCCGGCTGGCAAGGAAGCTCCAGAAACACTGCCCTATATCGTGATTGTGATTGATGAGCTTGCCGACTTGATGATGCTTGCCTCGCGGGACGTTGAGGTGGCGCTAACCCGGCTGGCCCAGATGGCTCGGGCTGCTGGAATTCATCTGATTTTAGCGACCCAACGGCCTTCTGTGGATGTATTAACCGGCATCATAAAAGCCAATTTTCCGACCCGGCTTACCTTTCAGGTTTCTTCCCGGACCGATTCCCGAACCATTATCGATACCGTTGGTGCAGAAAATTTGCTAGGCAGCGGGGATATGCTCTTTTTGCCGCCCGGCACCGCCAAGCTGCAACGTATTCACGGCGCCTATATTTCCGAAGTTGAGTTAACCCAGATTACTAAATTTTTAAGAAACCAGGAAAAACCTGAGTACGACGAAGAGGTTACCGAAACCTCCACCATCCAATCCGCCGAATCCGATAATGATGATTATGACGAGCGCTATGATGATGCGGTGGCCCTGATCACCGAGGCCGGGCAAGCCTCAATTTCCATGATTCAGCGCCATTTGCGAATCGGGTATAATCGGGCTGCCCGGATTATCGAAAAGATGGAAAAAGAAGGAAT